>NZ_JBZVFJ010000008.1:0-46758 GCF_058402725.1 Fundidesulfovibrio sp.
ACCCTGGCCCAGCCGGGCAGTTGGCGCGTGAAGGGGCGCTCCAACACCGCGCCGGAATCGAAAACCACTGCGGCCCGCGAAAAGTCGAAGTGGTCCAGCGCCTTCGCGAGTCTCTTGCGGTTGTAGTGCAGCGAATAGACCCAGTGCTTCAGGCGGCGCTTGGCCGTGCCCCCTGCGGGGGCCTCGGGCAGGCGGGCGGGGGCGAAGCGCATGGGCTCGCCGGGACGCAGGAACTGGGGAACCAGGACGAGGCGGTCGCTGTGCACGATGGTCCGGCCCTGGCGGCGCAGGGTCTCCACGGCCAGGTAGTGGTTCACGGCCTGCACGAAGAGGCCGGGCACGAGGATGCCCGCCAGGGCCACGTCCCCCTCGGGGGTGTGGCCCAGTTCGTCCACCAGCTCGGTGTAGGCGGCCACGAAGTCGATCATGAGCTTCGTGGTGGTCTCACGGGCCACGGGCCAGGAGAAGGACGCGTGCCACGCGGGGATGTCCGCGCCCTTCAAGGCGTAGAAGTCGTAGAGAAAGGGCGCGGGCATGGTTGTCGTGCCGCTCAGGAGCTGGCGGCCACGGCCTCCTTGAGCGTGGCGGCCACGTAGGCGATCTGCTCGCGCGTGAGGCCCGGCCAGATGGGCAGGTTGATGAGCCTGCGCCAGGTGCGCCAGGTGACGGGCAGGTCCTCGGCCTTGGAGCCGAAGCGCCCGCGGTAGTAGGCTTGGTTGTGGATGGGCGGGAAGGAGAGGCGTGTGTCCACGCCCTTGTCCTTGAGGCGGGCCACCACGGCGTCGCGGATGGCCTCGTCCACCTGCACGGCGAACATGTACCAGGAGTGCTGGGTGACGTATCCGGGCTCCACGGGGAGGCTCACGCCGGGGGCGTCGGCCAGGAATTCGCGGTAGGCGGCCACGATGCGGTTCTTCTCGTCCACGATGGCGTCCAGGCGCGAAAGCTGCACGATGCCCAGGGCGGCGGCGATATCGGTCATGCGGTAGTTGAAGCCCAGGGCCACATGGTTGTAGCGGCCTTCCTGGCCCTGGTTGAGCAGCACCCGGCAGCGCTCGGCGAAGGCGTCGTCCGAGCAGGTGATCATGCCGCCCTCGCCGGTGGTGACGGTCTTGTTGGGGAAGAAGCTGAAGAACCCGATGGGCGAAACGCCGCCGATGCGCCGCCCCTTGTAGGAGGCCCCCAGGCTTTCGGCCGAGTCCGAGACCACGGGGATGCCCAGGCGCTGGCCCAGGGCGAGCACGGCGTCGTAGTCCACGGGCATGCCGTTCATGTCCACGGGGACCAGGGCCTTGGTGCGCGGCGTCACGGCGGCTTCGAGGATTTCCGGGGTGACGTTGTAGGTGTCGGGATCACACTCCACGAGCACGGGGGTAGCGCCCTGGTAGAGCACGGCGTTGGCCGTGGAGATGAAGGTGAGCGAGGGCAGCACCACCTCGTCTCCGGGTCCGATGCCCAGGGCGGCAAGGATCACGTGCAGGGCGGCGGTGCCGTTGGCCACGGCGATGGCGTGGCGCGCGCCCACCACGCGGGCGAAGTCGGCCTCGAAGGCGTCCACCTTCTTGCCCTTGCTGATCCAGCCGGACTTGACAACCTCGTAGACGGCGCGGGCATCTTCCTCGGTGGTGACCACGTTGGCGACAGGGATCGTTTCCATGGGAATCCTTCAGAGCGGCTTGCGCAGGAAGCCGAAGAGGGTGTCGGTGGTTTGGGCCTGCTCCAGTTCGCGGCGATAGGCCTTGTCCGTCTCCGGGAGCGTGCTGCGAAGGGTCGGATCGCCGCCCGGCTTGCCCCGCATGAGCCAGCCGAGATGGTTGTCCAGGCCGTAGCGCTGGTGGTGCACGCAACCCGCCGCTTCCGTGCCCGACTTCTCCGCGAGGAAGGGCAGGGTGTCGCGGTGGAAGACGAAGGGGTGCATTGGCTGGAAATGGAAATCCTTGAAGGCCGCGCAGTCGTACAGGGACAGAAGCGGATCCGACGCGGCGGGGGTTTCCAGGATCACGAGGCCGCCGGGCTTGAGCAGGGCCGCGCAGAGGCGCAGGAAGCCTGCGGGGTCGGGGACGTGTTCCAGGACGTGCATGGCCAGGACGGCGTCGAAGGCGTCCCTGGGCGCGTCGTCCAGCCCGGCCAGGCAGGCCAGGCCGGGATACCGGGACGCGGCATAGGCCCTGTGTTCGTCGCACGACTCCACGAGGGTCCCGCGCGCGGCGAGCCCTTCTTCGAGGAAGCGGCCGAGGAGGTTGCCGCACCCGCCTCCGACCTCCAGCACGTGAGCGTCCGGGCTCAACCAGGGTCCCACGATGTCCACGCGGTACTGCTGCTGGGGGGCGCGGCGCTGGTGGGTCTGCTCTGCGGTCTCCCGGCTGGCCGTGACGCCGCGCGCTGCCAGGTGTTCGGCGTAGCGGGCGTGGTAGGCGTCGAGATCCTGCCCGGTGGGCAGGGGCCACAGGAAGAGCACGGCGCAGCGGGGGCAGCGCTTCACCTCGCGGCCCGGGTCGTTCCAGACGCGCGGCCAGTAGGGGGTCGGTTCCGGCGCGCCGCAGACCGGGCAGGACAGGGCGCTCAAATCCCCTGCCTCCGGAAGTGTTCGGCATACCAGGCCAGGGTGCGTTCCAGGCCAGTCTCGAAGCCCACCTTGGGGGACGCGCCCAGGGCCTTCACCTTGGCGATGTCCGGGCAGCGCCGGGGCGTTCCGCCGGGGCGCAGGGGGCCGGGAACCACCGTGACCTTGATCCCGTACACGCGGGCCATGGCCTCCACCAGGTCCAGGATGGAGCGCTCGGCCGTGTCGCCTATGTGGTAGATCTCCCCGGCCCCGCCTTTCTCAGCGCAGGCGATGATCTGCTCCACGGCGTCGTCCACGAAGCAGAAGGCGCGCGTCTCGACGCCCTGGCCCTGGATGGGCAGGTCGATGGCCTTTTTGGTGAACCCGGCCGAGAGGTCGAACATCTTGCGGGCCAGTTCGGGGATGACGTGCTCGAAGCCCATGTCCGGGCCGAAGACGTTGTGGGGCCGGAAGATCACGCCCTCCACGGAGGAGGCGCGCAGGAAGTTGAGCGTGAGCAGTTCGCTGATGATCTTGCCGCCCGCGTAGGAGTAGCGGGGGTTGGTCACGTCGGGCAGGAGGATGCGCTCGGTCTCGTCGGTGGGGACGCGCTCGGGGGTCTGGTAGACCTCGGAGGAGGAGGCCAGCACGTAGCGCTTCACGCCCTTCTCCAGGGCGGCCTTGAGCGTGGAGAGCGCGCCGCGCGTGCCCACGTCCAGCACCTGGTCGGGGATTTCGTAGAAGTGGCGCGTGCCGTTGATGAAGGCCAGGTGGTGCACGGTGTGTACGCCCTCGGTGGCCTTGGCCGCCAGGGCCTCGTCGCGGATGTCGCCCTCCACCATCTCCAGCGCGCCCTTGGCCGTGGCGAGGCGGTGGTTGCGCCCGCGGAAGTTGTTGTCGAAGACGCGCACGGCGTGGCCCCGGTCCAGGAGGGCCAGGGTGAGGGCCGAGCCGATGAAGCCCGTGCCGCCGGTGACGAGTTGCAGGGGACGCGTCATGCAGGCGCTCCTAGCGGCCCACGCCCACGGCGGCGTAGAGGATGCCGTGGGGAGCCTGGGACTTGAGATGGGGGAACATGCGCCAGGCGTCGTAGAACACGGTGGGCCGGGCGGCGAGGCCGAAGAGTCTGGGGAGGTCCCAGCGAAGGTAGGAGGGGTGGTTGTTCATCACGAACACGGCGTCGGCGTCCTGGAACCCCTCCTCGATCGACACGGGAACGGCTCCCAGGGCGGCGATCTCCTCTGGCGGAACCAGGGGGTCGTAGCCCTGCACGTTGGCGCAGTGGGCCAGGAGCTCGCGCAGGAAGAAGAGGGTGGTGGAGTCGCGGGTGTCGCTGGTCTCGGGGTGTCCCTTGAAGGCGAACCCGGCCACGAAGGCCTTGCAGGAGGCCAGGTCCTTGCCCTGGGACGCCAGCATGGCCCTGGCCCGGCCCACGATGTCCACGGGGCCGGCCTCGTTGACCTGGCGGGCCGAGGCGATGAGCGGGGCCTCCAGGCCGTGTTCCCGGAAGACGGCGCTCAGGATGTAGGGGTCCTTGGTGAGGCAGGGGCCGCCCACGCCGGGCGATGGCCTGGGGATGTCGTTGCGGTCGTAGTTGAGGTTCACCGCGTCGATGATGGCGTGGATGTCCAGCCCGAGGGGTTCGGCCACCTGGGCCACCTGGTTGGCGAAGGCGAAGCGCACGTCGCGGTAGACGTTGTCCATGAGCTTGCACAATTCGGCCGCTTCCAGGCCATCCACGCGCACGATGGTGGGCGTGTATTCGTTGAAGAGGCGGCTGGCCAGCTCGGCGCTGCGCTCGTCGAGCCCGCCCACGATCTGGGGCAGGTGGGTGAGCTCCTTGAGCGCGCGGCCCTCGGCGGTGCGTTCGGGGCAGTAGGCCACGTGGAAGTCCTGCCCGGCCTTGAGGCCGCTCACGGCCTCCAGTTCGGGGATGACCACCCGGCGCGTGGTGCCCACCTGCACGGTGGAGCGCAGGATCACCAGGGCGTCGCGGGAGAGGGCGCGGCCCACGGCCGAGGCTGCCTTGCGGATGTAGTCGAGCCCGGGCTTCTTGGTGGCGGGGTCCACGGGGGTGCCCACGGTGATGATGAAGATGTCGGCGTTCACCTGGTCCAGGCTGTCCACCAGGCGCAGGCGCTTGCCCACGTGGCGGTCCAGGAAGCCCTGGAGGCCGGTCTCGAAGAAGGGGGGCTCCTTGGCGGCCAGCTTGTCCAGCAGGGGGCGGTTCACGTCGAACCCGGCCACGGTGAAGCCGTGCTCGGCCAGCACCAGGGCCAGGGTGAGGCCCACGTAGCCCAGGCCCAGGATGGCCACGGACTTCTGCCGGATGTTCAGGAAGCCGTATTCGGAGCTGGCCAGGTCGATGAGCCCGGTGAGCCTGCCGAGGGCGTCCACCTGGGGGAGCAGGTTGATCTTGCGCCCGATGAGCTTTTTGGCCTCGTGCACGTCCACGTCGTGCCCCACGGTGACGGGGTCGGCGTTGAGGTGGCCGCGCGCGGGGGCGTCCAGGGGGACTCCGGCGCGCACGAGGCGCAGCACGTCACCCTGGGTGAGGATGCCCATGAGGCGGTCGTTGTCGTCCAGGCAGAAGGCCACGCGGCGTCCGCCGGCCAGGATGCGGTCGATGGCCTCGGCCAGGGAGGCTTCGTGACCAAAAGTCATGGATTTCATGCGTTGTTCCATCAGGCGGGAAGGGACCAGGCGGCCTGGATGATGTCGATTTGTCGGGAAAGGGTTTCGTCGTCCAGGCTTCTGGCCTCGAGGGTGATCCTCAGGCTGCTGGAGCGAAATCCGGCACATTGGCGCAGGAGGCCGAGGGCTTGGAGTTGCCAATCGGCGTCGGAGAGTGGGAGATGGTCGTCGGCGAAACCGCCGTTGGCGGAGAGGTGCACCTCGAAGAGCCTGTGCCCGAAGTCGCGCACGTAGCGGCGCAGGAAGTCCATGCGGTCGAAGCCGAGGTGGGTGGCGCTGACGTTGAGGTGGCCGAGGTCCAGCAGCAGGCCCACGTCTTCGGGCAGTGGGGCCATGAGAGCGTGCAGTTCCTCGAGGGTGCAGGCCAGGGATGTTTGCGAGCCGTCCCGGGCGGGGAAGAGGTTCTCGAGGGCCAGGGCCACGCCCCGATGCCTTGCAGCGGCATAAAGCGCGGGGAAGTTCCCGTGGAACGCCTGGAGTGCCTGGTCGGCGCTTCGAGGCGTTTGATCACGAAAGGAAAAGTGGCCGTCGGGCTGCTCCACTCCGTCGGCGAGATAGCCCGGGTGGAAGGAGTACCAGGACGCCCCCGTATCCCGGCAGAAGTCCAGCGCGCTCTCGAAGACAGCCATGGAGCGGGCGAGGGTTTCCGGTCGGCCGGTGGCCAGGTTGAGCACGAAAGGTTCACGCGGGGGCGGGAAGTAGTTGTGCACCAGAACGGGCGCGCCGGTGCGGTCCTGGAAGTCGCGGACGTCGGCAAGCCAGCGCGCGGGTTCCCGCCACGCCATGCCGCCGCTGAGTTCAAGGCCTACGCCCGAGGCGGGCAGGCTCGTCCGCACGAGCGGATCTGCCTGGAAACAGGTGGAAGAGAGCAGAAACATGCTAGGCCGTCACTTGGCCGCCTTGAGCAGAGGTCCGAACTGGCGCGCGAAGACCGTGGGGAAGTTGGCCAGGTACTGGTCGATGGCCTTGAACTCGCCCTCCATGCGGGGCACCTCGCAGGTCGGGCACTTGTATCCGCGGGCCTCGCAAAAGGAGAAGTCCTTTTCCAGGTGGGCCGCACGGAGCTTGCGCATGTTCTCGCAATTCCAGACGTCCATGAAGCTCAGGGGCTCGAAGTCGTCGATGTTGCCCAGGACGAAGCGCTCGGAGAAGTCGTAAGGGCAGGGCGTGATGTTGCCGTTCCAGCGGAAGCCCAGGAAATACCAGGGCATGACGCACCCGGGGTGGGCCGCCTTCTGGGCCTGTGCCGCGGGGTCGTCGCCGGCCTCGCCGGCCATGCGGCTGCTGCCCTGGATGGAGTAGAGCCGCGTGGTGAACACCTTGTCGACCACGCCCTCCCAATAGTTGCGGAAATCGTCCATTTCGTGGCGGTTCAGGCTGCTTTCGCAGGCCATGGTGGCGATGAAGCAGTCCGTGCCCATGGTTTTGTTGCGTTCCACCACGTTGTGGATGTTGGCCATGAGCTTGTCGTAGAGGTCCTTCGTGGTGATGGAGCGGTAGGTTTCCCGGCTGAACGCGTGGATGGAGAACTGGAGCTTGGCCAGTCCTGCGTCCAGCAGGCGAGCGGCGAGGTCGTCGTCGAGGAGCACGCCGTTGGTGATGATGTAGCAGGGGATGCCCGCCCGGGATGCGTACGCCACCAGATCGGCGATGGACTTGTGCATGAGGGGCTCGCCTCGCCCGATCATGGTCACGGGGGAGCGCATGCCGGCTTCGGCCATGGAGTCGACGATCTTCTTCCAGTGCTCCACGGACAAAAAGCCCTTGGGGCCCTTGATCTCGGGGGGGGTGCACATGGCGCAGTTGAGCACGCAGGCGTTGGTGGCCTCCACGTAGATGTGGTTGGGCGGGGTGTCGCAGACGGTCTTGCGATCGCGCAGGCACTGGTGGCGCAGCATCTCGGTGGACAGATGCGATTCGAGCAGTTCGTGGAATTTCATGGAGGATTCCTTACCTGGTTGAGTTGGGTGCGCCTGGGTCCGTGAGCAGGACGAATTCGCCGCCGTAGCCGGCGTCAAGGTAGCCCTGGCGGATGGGACCGGCGAATGCGAAGGGAATGATGACCACCACGTCGGCCTCCCGCAGGAGTTCCGGCGTGCGGGGCTCCACGACCACGCCCGCGATGCGTTTGCCCATCTTGGCAGGGTCGTTGTCGGTGACGCGCAGGCGCGCGGGGTCGAAGGCCGCCCAGTGCAGGATGTTGTTCAGGGAATTGCTGGCCCCGTGGGCCAGGACGGTTTTCTGGGAATCGAAAAGGGCGGTGAAGCGGTGGAGGGCCTGGGCGAGCTTGGCGGGATAGGCGTCCCAGGAGGTGAAGCCCTCCTCGCAACGCTGGGGCGCTTCGGCCGTTACGGCCCGGACGTAGATGTTGTCGGCTTCCATGTGCACGGCTTGTTCCTGGAAGCCGGCCCGGCGCAGCATGCTCAGCAGCGGGGCCTTGGTGAAGTAGTGGACGTGCTCGTGCATGAACACTGCGGGGTCGCCCTGCTCCAACTGGAGCTGGCAGTTGGGCGTGGAGAACGAGAGCGCGCCTCCCGGGCGCAGCACGGCGCGGCAGGACTCCAGGAATGCGGGCATGTCCTGGATGTGCTCCACCACGTTGAAGGCCACGATGCAATCGAACAGCCCCTGATCGAGCACCGCGTCCGGGAAGAAGCCCTTGACCAGGCGCACGCCGTCGTGTTCGCCGGAGGCGGCCAGGGAGGGGTCCACGCCTACGGCCTCGCGCGCGCCGTCCCGGCGGAAAAGGCGCAGCACGTAGTCGTTGGGGCTGCCGATCTCCAGCACGCGCCCCGCTGGACGCTCCGGCCTGGCGAAGGCGTAGGCGCGCTCGGCGCGCGCCACGCCCCACTGCCCCACGCCGGTGGAGGTGGAGGCCTGGGCCTGGGAACTCTGGTAGATCTCGTGGAGGACGCGCGCGGCGGCTTCGTCCAGGGGCTGGTGCACGTGGCCGCAACGGAGGCACTGCACCACAAGGCAGGGCAGACGCCAGGGGGCCTGCTGTTCCGGGTAGCCGCCGAGGAAAACTTCTGCCGCGTCTTTGCGCAGCAGTTCCGAGGCGTGCTCGGAAGTGCAGAGGGGGCATCGCATGGTGGGCTGTCCTAGATCCGGAAATCGATGGTCGTCAGCTGCAGGCCGAATGTTTGCGCGAACTTTTCTGAACTGATGGGGCATTGTTCCCGGTTGCCCTTTTCCAGGAGGCGCACGCAGGCTGGCGGAGCGCCCTGGGCGGCCGCGATGCGTCGGGCGACCTCCAGATAGCTGAGATTGGTCCGGCAGGCAAGGTTGTATGTACCGGGCGCGGGACTGGCCAGTACGGCGCGCAGCGCCAGGGCGACGTCGGCCGTGTGGATGAAGTTGCTCACCCGTCGGCCCAGGCCCAGCACGGTGATGCCGCCCGTCTCGGCCAGTTCGGCCTTCATGCGCCCGGGGAGGAGGTTGGGCGGCGTCCCGGGGCCGTAGGCCTGGGTCAGCCGCAGGTTGACCACGGCAGTTCCCTGCGGGGCCATGTGGTTCAGGATCACTTCGGCGTTGAACTTGGCCAGGCCGTAGAGGCACTGGGTGTTGGCGGACGGGTCCACGGCGGAGCGTTCGTCATAGACCCCGGAACGGGCCGGATAGACCGCCAGGCTGGACATGTTGACGAGGCAGCGCGGCGAGAGGGCCTGGGCAAGCGCGGCTACGTTCCAGGTGAGGGCGTTGTTGCGCGTGAGCAGCGTGGCGTCGCGCTCGTCGCCTCCCCTTGGGAGGCAGAAGGCGAGATGGAGCAGGGCATGGTATTCCCGGCCCGCGAGTTCCCCTGCCAGGCGGCGGGTGTCGTCTTCGTCGGCCAGGTCGGCACGGAACACGTCCGGCCCGTCCAGGGGGCTGCGCGGCGATACGAGGCGCAGCACGCGCCAGTGCTCCTCCAGGGCGGGCAGGACGCTTCGCCCCAGGAACCCGCCTGCCCCGGTGACCAGCAGGGCGGGCTTCACGCGCCCTCCGGCACGTAGAGCTCTTCCCAGAAGCGCAGCACGCGCCCGAAGCGGGGCGTGAACACGGGCAGGGGCAGGCCCAGCAGGCATTTGAGGGCCATCTCCGGCTCGTTGACCCCGAACTGCGTGCGCATGGCCGTGGAGCCCGAGAAGCGCAGGTTGATCTCGAAGAGCCGGGGGCGCCCCTCCGCGTCCAGGCGCAGCTGGAGGTTGGCCGGGCCGAAGGGGTCCAGGGCCAGGGCCGTGCGGCGCACGAAGTCCTCCACGGCGGGCGGGGTGGCGCGGTCGTGCCAGGCGGCGTTGGTGTTGCCGTCGCGCAGGGTGCGGCGCAGGCAGATGGTGGAGCGCACCGCGCCGTCGAACACCAGCACGCCGCAGGTGTATTCGGTCTCGCGCGAGCCCACCTCCTCCTGGATCATCAGCCCGTGGCCCGAGGCCAGGGCCGCGTCCAGCTCGGCGCGGGAGCGCACGATGCGCAGGCCCTTGCTCCCCGTGCCCGTGCGCGGCTTGACCACCGCCGGATAGGCCACGGCGTCGGCCTCTTCCGGCAGCCAGGTGGCGGGCGGGTCCAGGCCGTGGTCGCGCAGGAAGAGGTAGGTGAGGTACTTGTCCTCGCAGCGCTCCACCGTCCCGGGGGGACTCACCAGCACGGTGCAGCCGGTGCGCCTGCGGATGGCCTCGCGGTGTTTGGCAAGAAGCGGCAGCTCGAAGCCTATGCCCACCAGGAGGATGGCGAGACCGCGCTCGAGGATGCGCGCCGTGAGCGCTTCCAGCCAATCATCCTCGGTGACGCCGGGGCGCAGGATGTCGGGCAGCAGGAACGTGGGCTTGACCCACTCCCCGCCCACGGTGCCGGGCACGTAGTCGAAGCCCGTGAGTTCCACGCGGCCGTCCAGGTCGCAGGAGCGCAGGGATTTGACGATGCCCTGGCCCACCAGGGAGTTCACGCAGGTGATGCCCACCCTGAAATCGGCCATGCTCAGGCCTCCTCGCCGAAGAGTTCGCGGGCGAGAAGCCGCGAGCACTCGCCCAGCGTGTCGATGTGGTGCGAATCGGAGCCGATGGAGACCGGCGGGTCGAAACGGGACATGAGCTCCAGGAGCGGCCGCAGCACCGGACGGTGGTAGCGGCTGTTGACCTCCATGGGGAAGCCGTGGGCCGCGCAGGCGCGCACGATGTCCTCCAGGAAGCCCTCTGGGAAATGTCCGTGGTAGGTGAGCGACATGCCCCCGGCGTGGCCCAGGAGCGTGGCCCGGCCCGCCTCTGCGGCGGCCACGGCCAGGTCGCGTTCGGCGCGGGCCAGGGATGGGGCGTCCAGGGAGGAGGGGGGCGCGAGGCCGCCGCCCGGCAGGGGGATGGAGTGCACGCTCACGATCACCGCGTCGGCGCGTTCCAGCGCGGCGGGAGGGATGTCCAGGCCGCCCCGGAGGTCCGTGGCCTTGGCCTCGAACCCGGCCAGCACCTGGAGTGCGCCGCCCTCCCGCTTGAGGTCGTCCATTTCGTCCAGGTAGCGGGGGCAGTAGTCGGAGGCGGCGCGCACGTGGTCGGTGAAGAGCACGCGGGCGAGGCCCAGCTCCCGGGCGCGCTCCAGGCAGGCTTTTGGTGCGGCGTGGCCGTCGGTCCAGGTGGTGTGCAGGTGCTGCTCCACCCGGAGGTCGGCCCGCGTCAGCCGCGAGAAGCGGGGGAAGAGCGCGGCGGGATCAGGCATCGTCCACCAGGGAGAGGTCGAAGAGGTCCTCGGCGGCCATGTCGGCCTTGAGCCGCCTGCCCAGGAGGCGGTGCAGTTCGCTGGGGGGCAGGCCGACGCCGGGGCGCTTGGCGGTCACGTCGTCCAGGGTGAGCACCGTGCCCGCCGTGAGGGGCCGCGCGGCCATGAGCGAGCGGCGCATGTTGGCGGCGTTGGCCAGCTCTTCGGGCTGCACGGTCTTCTCCTGGCTGCCCAGGGCGGCCTCCACGTCGCGGATCTGGCGCACCATCTCGGCCAACTCGCAGGGCTCGATGGAGGCGGCGTGGTCCACGCCGGGGAGGTTGCGCGAGAGGGTGAAGTGCTTCTCGATCATGGCCGCGCCCAGTGCTGCGGCGGCCACGGGCACGTGGATGCCCTGGGAGTGGTCCGAGAAGCCCACGGGCACGCCGTAGCGGGCCTTGAGGGTCTCCATGACGCGCAGGTGCAGCTGGGCGTAGGGCGCGGGGTACTGGGAGGTGCACTGGAAGAGGGCCAGGGGTCCGGAGTTGCGCTGCGCGAGCAATTCCACGGCGTGGTCCACCTGCTCCAGGGTGGACATGCCCACGGAGAGCAGCACCGGCAGCCCGGTGTCGGCCATGGCGCAGAGGAGGTAGTCGTTGTTCAGGTCCGCCGAGGCGATCTTCACGGCCTCGGCCCTGATGTCCGTGAGGATGCGCAGGCCCTCGATGTCGCAGGCCGTGGAGAGGAAGGCGATGCCCTGCTCCTCGCACTCGTCGCGGAGCCTGGCGAACTGCTCGGTGGAGAATTCCAGGGAGCGCGACCACTCGATCTTGGACATCTCGCCGATGCGCCCGGAGAAGTAGCCGGGCTTGCTGGAATGGCGCGACTCGCTGGCGGAAGTCCGGTGCGTCTGGAACTTCACGCAGTCGGCCCCGGCCTCTCTGGCGCGACGGACCAGCTCCAGGGCCAGGTCGAAGGCGCCGTTGTGGTTGATGCCTGCCTCGGCGATGACGAACGCGCCCTTGCGGCGGACGATGTGGCGTTCAAACCAGTTCATGGAGCGCCTCCAGGAGCGCCCGGCAGACCAGGAGGTCCTTGGGCGCGTCGATGTCGATGGAGTAGAGGGGGTCGGTTTCCAGCAGGCGCATGCGCTCGCCGTAGGGAGGTTTGGGGCCGAGCACGGCGCGCGCGGTCATGGCGTCCACCAGGGCGTTGATGGACCAGGCCGGGGGCAGGAGCTGGCGGCGATGGTAGCGCTTGAGGTCGATGCCGTCCACGAAGGTGGCGGCGTAGCCCTGCTCGTCCTGCTTGAACATCCAGTAGGGGTGGTGCTTGCCCTGGATGCGGTCCACGGTGCGCACGGAGTCGCAGCCGGTCTCGAAGAGGAGCTTCAGGACCGCGCTGACGTGCCCGGGGCGCTTGAGGGGCGTGGTTGCCCGGAGGTTCACCAGAGCGTCGGGCCGGAAACCCTCGTGTTCTTCGAGCCATTGCAGCACATGGACGAAGACCGGGGCGTCCGGGGTGTCGTCCTGCGCCAGTTCGGCCGGGCGCAGGAAGGGGACCTCGGCCCCGTAGGCGCGGGCCACGTCGGCGATCTCAGGGTCGTCGGTGCTCACGATCACGCGCTGGATGTCCGGGCAGTCGAGCCCGGCCCGGATGGCCCAGGCGATGAGCGGCCTGCCGCCCAGGTCGGCCAGGTTCTTGCGAGGGATGGACTTGGAGCCGCCCCGGGCGGGGATGACGGCGACGGCGGTCGGGGGGGCTGCACCGGCGGCGCAAAGCATCATGGCCTCCTGATCTGGAGCGTTATGCCCTTCCGGCGGCGGCTTCCTGGCAGATGCGGAGCGTCAGTTGTCCGATGTCTTTGGCCAGGGCGCTCCGGACAACGCGACGGTCGATGGAACTGTAGGACTGCCGCGAGGGGAAAGGCCGCCAGAGGACCGCGCGAGCGAGCTTGGTGGGGATGCCGTCGGGACGCAAGGGGGGGCGCTCGGACAGGGTCTTGACGATGTCCCGTGCAATTGTCGCCAGCGCTGATTTTTGATTCCTGTAGCCGTACATGTCTTCAAAAAGATCCATCAAGTTGGTTGGATAGGTGGGCTGGGAATCGTTGCGGATCATGGAGGCTAGCTCGGTTGCATCGTTGGGGCTTATGCTGTCGAGCTGTTCCTTGTAGTAGTCTGCCAGGGAAAAATAGTAGAGCGCAGTGTCGCGCGGAGCGGCCTTGGCTGTGCAATAAAACCTGTTGCCATAGAGTATGCATGCCGCTGTGGTGCTTGATATGTCGCCCACGACAACGTCTTGTTCCGTCAGCCAGGAAGAGAAATCCAGACTGTAGTCTATGTGAAGGTTTCCTTTCCGGACAATGTCCGTCTCGGCGTAGGTCTTGCGGCGTTCAAGGGGATAGGGGCGCAGACTCAGCTTGAACTCTTCGCCCGAGAGTTGTTTGAACGTTTCGGTATAAAGACTGATGAGCGCCAGGCATATATGGAAGTGACTGCCGAGGTGCGGATGATTCATGAGCCAGCTGACGGGATGCAGCCCCTTGGTGTTGTTGATCACGCTGAAGCTGCCCACGAAGCCGACGCGAGTGACTCCGGCGGGACGGGGCCGACGTTCCCGGAATTTCATCAAGTCGAACCGCGGTGCGCCGGAGACCAGCATCTTGTCCTTGGCGGCCACCAGCTTTGCCACGGCGGCGTGCTCCGGCCGGGCCACATAGCGCTCGATGTACGAGCGACAGCGGTTGCCCCAGAGGTAGATGCGCTCAATGCGTTGGTAGAACTCCGGCTTCTCCAGAACGCGCTGCTCGTCGAACATCTGCTCGTCCTCGCCGCCTTCCCCGGCGCAGTAGAAGAAACGAGCTTCAGGGTAGGCTTCGAGCAGGCGCTGGAACCGTCCCGAGGTGACAAAGAACACGGCGTCCGGCTTCCAGGCCTTGGCGACGGGGCCCAGGTAGGATTCGTTGTCGACGATCAGACAACTGCATCCCTGCTGTTCAAGAAGCGCTGCCAGAACGTGCAGGGTCGCGTAGTCGCGGTAGAATGTCATAGAGTGCAGCAGCACTCGATAGGAACTCATTGGTCTACGTGCCCCCTGCCCAGGAGAATGTATTGCGAGTCCTCTTGGCCGGGTTCGCGGGAGGGAGTGAGCACGAAGCGGCAGGCACTCTCCCGGAGTTCCAGTCTGGCTGCATCGACGTGTTCGTCGTGGGCGTGGTTGGTGATGTTGTCGGTCGCATGCCAGCAGCCGACATCGTTGCGGGTCCAGAGAGCCGGGTCGCGACGGGCGTCCACGCAGGACCAGAGCTCGTCGCGGGACATTCCTAGCCAATCGAGGAACAGCTGCTCGTCGTCGGCCGGGAACGCCTGATGGCGGGAGGCCAGGGCGATGCCCTGTTCGCGGGTCATGCGGCGCAGGCGGATTTCCCGGCAGGCGTGGTCGGTGGCCTTGCCGTAGCCCCATTTGGCGAACTTGATCGCGTCGTGCAGCCCGGCATAGTGGAAGCTGTCGACGTGGTTGTAGGTGTCGAAGGTCCGCTGCTGGGGTGCGGTCTCGTAGCCATGGAGGGAAATCATGGCCTCGTGCTGGGCCTTGCTGTCCCAGCGGATGTAGTTGTTCAGGTAGATGCCGCGGACGCCCACCATGTCCAGTTCACGGTCATGGGGGTAGAACAGGGGCTCCACATCGTCGCTGCCCACGTCCGGGCACAGTCCGGGCATGTCCTCGGGCTCCAGGCCCATGAGGTCGTGTTCCTTTCTGTACTTCCTGGTCATTTCCACTTCGTCGGTGTGGGAGAACATGCCGACCTGATCCAGGCCCTGGTGCGCGCCCCAGACGATGAGGGGGATCTTGAAGCGCACGGCCACCTGCACCGGAAACACCGTCGCCCCGGCCAGGACGTGCCAGTACATGCTGGCGCGCAGGGCAAGGGCGGCGCGGGTGAGCTTCTTGACTTTCGCGGGGGAGAGCGTCTGCTGGATGATGTCGCAGCCGAAAACCGTGCGCAGGTAGGCCAGATTGCGGATACCCACGCGGGTGTTCCAATGGGCGTTGTAATGGACGAGCAGGGGGGTCATCCCGAACTCGTTCTTCAGGGTGTGGACGATGAACCATGAGTCCCGTGCGCCGCTCACGGGGACCACGCAGTCGTGGGTGGTGCGCGTCCGGGAACGGTAGCCCTCCAGGATGGAGCGGAGCTTTTCGCGCCGGGGGGCCCAGTCCAGGGTGTCCTTCTCCTCATGGACGCGGCAGCCGCTGCAGACGCCCTGCTCGTCGAAGGTGATGCCGAGCGGGTGGTTGGCGGGATAGAGGCAGCGAGTGCAGTATTTCATATGATTTCTTGCGGGATGTGTTCGAACCGCAGGAGGTCCAGAACCTCGTCAGGGCGCTTCGAGAGTCTGCCGTCGCGCTCGAAGGCGGCATCGCGCAGTTGGGCGTAGGTGTCCAGACGCACCTGGACCCCGGCGTCGAGCAGGAAGCGCTTGGCCAGGATGACGCTCATTTCGGCATAGTGCCACATGTTCCCCGCCGCCACCGCCGAGACGCCGGAGAGGATGGCCTCGCGCAGGTGGTCCGGATGGCCGGCGCCGGAGGCCAGGATCACGGGAATGGTGACGGCTTCGTTCACGCGCTCTGCCAGATCCAGGTCGAACCCCTGGCGCGCTCCGTCGCGCTCCACGCACTGGAGCAGAATTTCTCCCGCCCCGTGGTCTTCGGCCTGCCTCGCGGCGTCCCAAGGAGTGAGGCCTGCGCCGTCGCCGCGAACGGTCCAGGCGCCGCGGCCGGAGCGGGCGGCATCGACGGAGGCCACGACGCACTGGCGGCCGAAGAGCTCCGCCACCTCGGCCAGAAGCCCGGGACGCGCGAGCGCGTGAGCGTTCAGTGCCACCTTGTCCGCGCCGGCGTGGATGACGCGTTCCACCTGGTCCACGCTCCCGATGCCTCCTCCCGCCGTGAGGGGCACATGGCAGACTTCGGCGCAGCGGGCCACCACGTCCGGGTCCAGGCTGCGCCCCCGGGGCGTGGCCAGGATGTCCAGGAGGACGATTTCGTCGATGCCCCACTGGTCCAGGAAGGCGACGGCGATTTCGGGCCTGCAGACCGGAAGATGGCGGGAAAAGCCGATGCTCTGCACCACGAGGTTCTCCCTCATGGGGAGCAGGGCGATGATGCGCGGTTTGAGCATCAGTGCGTGTCCACGAAGTTGACGAAGTTGCGAAGGAGTTTCAGGCCGTTGCGCTGGCTTTTTTCAGGGTGGAACTGCACGGCCAGGACGTTGTCTCGCGCGATGGCGGCCGCGAAGGCGATTCCATGCCTGCTGGCGGCGGCAACGATGTCCGGCGCGCAGTCGAGGTGGAAGCTGTGGTCGAAGTAGAAGTGGGCGTCGGGGTCGATGCCTTTGAAGAGGGGGGTGGGGATGGAGACATCCAGGGTGTTCCATCCCACATGGGGTATGACCACCCCGGGAGAGGGGGGCATTTCCTCCACATGGCCGTCCACGAAGCCCAGGCCTTTGTGGCGGCCGAGTTCCGTGGAATCCTCGGCCAGCAGCTGCATGCCCAGGCAGATGCCCAGGAAGGGCGTCCCGCTGGCGAGCACGCGTTCCCGCAGCCAGTCCGCGAAGCGCAGGGACGTCAGGTTGGCCATGGCCGCGCCGAACGCGCCCACCCCGGGGAGGATGACGGCGTCGACGTGGTCGAGGTCCGAGGGGGCATCCGAGACGACGTGGCGCACGTTCAGGGTTTTCAGGGCGTTGGCCACGGAGCCCAGATTCCCCATGTGGTAGTTGATGATGCCCACCAGGGGGCCGTTGCGCGGACCGTTCACCCGGCGTCTCCGATCAGGCGCAGGCGGTTGTCGGGGTCGCGGGCAACGAGCGCCTTGTTGCGGACGCCCTCCACCACGGTCCAGAATTCGTCCTCGGAAAGCCCGAGGTATTCGCAGAACCGGCGAATGTAGGAAGGGTGGCAGCAGCCGTCGAAGCGGCGGATGAAATCCAGGCCCTCTTCGCGCGACATGGAGCCGGCGCTGATGGCTTCGCATGCCTGATCCGTGACGTGGCCGAACCCGAATTTCGCGAATTTGACCATCTGGTTCACAAGCCGGAAATCCTCGTCCAGTCCGGAGAAACCCCACAGGTCGCCGGTATTGCTGGGGATGTCGTCCCGGATGGCCAGGCCCTTGTCTATGGAGAACGCCGCATTGTTGGAGCCCGACCAGTCGCGGATGAAGTAGCCGAGGTAGATGATGCGCAGCTGGGCTGCCTCCACGTCGCGTTCCGGGGGATAGTTGTAGAAGTGCAGATCCTGGGGCGTAACGCCTTCCATGGCGAAGCGCGAGGCGTCCCCCCCTTTCAGGGTGTTGCAGTAGCGCATGCGCGAGGCGTCCGAATCCAGGTTGCCGTGCTTCTCCCCGATGGTCCAGGCAGGGTTTTCCCCCAGGAAGATCAGGGGGATTTCGTAGGCGATGGCCACGTGGATGGGGATGGCGTAGAGCGCGCTTTCCGTGGAGATGCACCAGTTGGCATGGTCCAGGAAGCTCTTGCGCATGAGCTTTTTCCAGGCCTGTGGGTTCAGGCTGACGGATACGGTGTCGAAACCGTGCGAGATGAGGTTGGCGAGGTTGGCCGCCCCGCGCTCGTGGAGTTGCTCCGGCGGGTAGACGCAACTGGCCAGCAGGGGGTTGAGGCCCAGGACGTCACGCGCGTAGAAGGCCTGACGGGTGCTGTCCTTTCCGCCGCTAACGGTGACGATGCAATCGTAGGAGCCGCGTTTGCGGGCCCTGGCCCAGTCGATGATCTCCGCCATCTCGCGGTCGCGGGCATCCCAGTCCACGGCGTGGGTGCGCTTGTCGCGCTCGAAGTTGCATACCGGGCATACGCCTTCTTCATCAAAGAAGATATTGGGGCGGGTGTCCGGGTTAACGCAGAGTTTGCATCGCTTCATGGGGTCGCCTCGCGAGAGGCGTGGTGGGTGTCAGAATAAGCGGCCATGAATATCACGTCCGTTTCGCGACCGTCAAGCAGGTAGTGGCGGCTGCGCACGCCGTCCGGAGTCATGCCGGCTGCCCGCATGATCGCGATCATTGGGAGGTTCTCCGCCAGGGTTCCTGCCGCCACCTTGCGCATGCCGCCGGGGCCCAGGAGCCATCCCAGCGCGCAGACAAAGGCTTCGCGGCCCAGGCCCAGGCCCCGGGCGGCCGGCTCGCCGATCAGGATGGTGAGGTCGGCCAGGCCATGCCAGGGCGAGACGTGTGCCGCCACGTTGCCCACGTGCCCCAGGCCATCCTCCAGATCTTCCACGGCCCAAAGGTAGTGTGGGCCGTCGTTCATGGACTTCGCCCAGGCGATCTGGCTGTCGGGGGTGTGCAGGCGGTGGCGCTGTTCGCTGAAGCGCATGAGGACCGGATCGGCCAGCCAGGCGAGATTGCGCTTGCAGTGGCGCGTCACGTCGTAGGGAACCAGTCTGATGCGACCGGCAGGCAGTACGGGGGCGATCGCCATGGTCTAGAGCGCTGCACGCAGGGTCCAGACCTTCTCGAATGCGTCGAGAGCATCCTTGAGATCGTCTGGTTCCATACTGGGCAGCATCATTTCGTGCGTGAAGAGAGTCGTTTCGTGCAGCCTCTCCACCACCGGGCACAACCCCTTCGCGTAATCCAGGGGGCCGCGCGCGGCCGTGAAGGGCCATCCCCCGTTGCCCACGGCGATGCGCCGCTGGTACATGGGGAGCAGGTAGAGGGGTTTGACGTAGCCTCCACCCACCTTGACGCCTTCCTTTTCCCGTCCCTCGTGCACCGGGAGCTCCGCGCGCACGGCGTCCAGGAAGCGGTCTCGCGGGACGCCCGCGACGGTGGCGTCGTAGAGGCAGGCGTGGACGTAGTACGCATGGTCTGCGCCGTCCCGAACGCGGGGCATGGTCAGGCAGGGGATTGCGGAGAGGCCGGCTTCCAGCAGGCGCACGTTCTCCAGGCGCTTTGCCAGCAGCCCGGGCAGTTTCTCGATCTGGCACAGCGCCACGGCGGCTTCCAGTTCCGTCATGCGGAAGTTGAAGCCGACCATGTTCGCCAGGTGTTCCGGCCCCCCGTCCTCGACCACCGACTCCGCATGGTTGCGGATCAGGCGCAAGCGCCGGGCCAGGTCGTCGTCGTCGGTGACCACCACGCCGCCCTCTCCGCTGTGGATGTGCTTGTGGTAGTTGAGCGAATAGACGCCCATATGGGCCAGGGTCCCGGCCTTGCGGCCGTGGAGCGCGGCCCCGGGGGCCTGCGCTGCGTCTTCCACCACGGCCAGGCCGTGCTTTCGGGCCAGGGCCATGATGGGCGCCCTGTCGAAGGGCTGGCCGAAGAGATCCACCACCACGATGGCCTTGGTGTGCGGGGTGATGCGCGCTTCCACGCTGGCCGGGTCCAGGCAGAAGCAGTCCGGCTCCACGTCCGCGAAGACGGGAATGCCGCCCCAGACCAGGGCGGCGGTGGCCGAGGCGGACATGGTGTAGGGCGAGACGACCACCTCGTCTCCGGGGGAGACGCCCGCCGCGCCCAGCGCGCACATGAGGCCCGACGTGCAGGAGTTGACGGCCACAGCGTGGCGCGCGCCGAAGGCTTCGGCCCAGCGTTCCTCCAGGCGGCGGACCGTGGGGCCGCCCATGAAGTTCTCGTGCCGACAGCCGAGGTAGTTCGAGAGCAGGCCCGAGCGCATCACTTCGTCCACTGCCGCGCGTTCGGCCTCGCCAACGGTCTTGTGGCGGGGAAAAGGCCTGGTGCGGACTGGTTGTCCGCCGAAAAGGGCGAGCTTCATGCCTGGGCGCTCTCCGTCGCAAGGCGCATGGCCTCGAACATCCATTCGGCGCGCAGCCAGTCCTCGGGGGTGTCGATGTCCTGCACCAGGTAGCGGGGCAGGTGCACGGGGAGCGCGTCCGGGGTGTAGACCAGGCCTGTGCGCAGAAAGGGTTCGGCGCGCAGCCAGTAGAACTGACCTGCGTCGTGGCAGGTCTCGGGCAGATCCTGCGAGCGGGTGTCCCGGTGCTCGGGCCAGAGCATCTGCAGGCGGCCCGCCTCGTTCACGGTGAGAGCACGGAAGATCGGGAAGGCGAAGCTGGTCACGGAAAAGGCCGCGTCCGCGCCGCGCGCGTCGAGCAGTTCGAGCCCCCGGAGGATGTCCTGCGCGCGTACGAACGGGGCCGTGGCGTAGATGCAGCAAAGCGTGTCCACGTCCATGCCGTTGTCGAGGCACCATTGGAGGGCGTGGCGCAGCACGGGCGCGGTGGGGGTGTGGTCGTCCGCCAGTTCGGCTGGGCGCAGAAACGGTGTGGACGCACCGGCCTGGCGCGCGATCTCGGCGATTTCCTCGTCGTCGGTGGAACACAGGATCATGTCGAAGACGCCGGCCTCGCGCGCGGCGTCGATGGACCTGGCAATCATGGGACGCCCGGCGAACGGTCGGATGTTTTTTCTGGGGATGCGTTTGCTTCCCCCCCTGGCTGGGATCACGGCGATGCGCATGCTGGCTCCTGGCGCGGCTTGCCGCGCCGTTCAGGGCTGGCTCATAAGGCATTTGCACAGGGACTGCAAGGAAGCCGCCGCCTCGGCGT
This sequence comes from Fundidesulfovibrio sp., assembly GCF_058402725.1. NCBI lineage: Bacteria > Pseudomonadati > Thermodesulfobacteriota > Desulfovibrionia > Desulfovibrionales > Desulfovibrionaceae > Fundidesulfovibrio > Fundidesulfovibrio sp. Next base: position 20,494 of record NZ_JBZVFJ010000008.1, read on the forward strand.
GGCGCAGGAGATCTGGCCTGGGGGGGGCCTGGCGGCCTGCGAGGACATCCCCGGCGAGTTGTCTCAGAACGTGCGGCGCATGGTCCGAGGTGCGGGCGCAGAGCAGTCCTTCGCGGGCGGTGAGGGCCGCCCCGGCGTCGTCGCGGGCGTCGGGCCTGACGCTTGCCGTCGGCTTGCCTAGAAGCCAGGATTCGTAGAGCAGGAGAGAGGTCATCCCGGCGGTTCCCGAGGCGGCGGCCAGGGCCGCGCGCCCCCTTGGCACGCGGACGACGGCCCCGCGCAGAGCGCCCCGGCTGGCTTCCCAGACGGCGGCCAAGGCGTCCGCGTCCTCCCGGGGATGGGGCAGCACGAGCACCTGGAGGGCGTCGCGCGCGTGAGCCCAGGCGGCGCAGGCCAGGGCGAGCGTCTGATACTGGGTGTAGCCCCGGAATCCCGGATGGGAGGCGTCGGGGCCTCCGTCCTGGGCCGCCGGTTCCGAGACGAAGAGGAGGGTCGGCACGGCTGGGTCCAGGCCCTGGTCCGCCAGGAGTCCGGTGGAGGGCGGACGGCCTGCGAGGTCTCCCAGCGCAGCCAGGTCGGGGTGGCCCGTGACCACGATGCGGTCCGGGGGGACGCCCTCGGCCTGGGCCTCCTCGCGCGCCAGGTCGTCCATGACGGCGTAGGCGGAGGGGATGAAAGGAGGCAGGCCGTCCGTTGAAAGCCTTCGGATGTGGCCTCCCCAGTTGTCGAGCACGAAGAGCGTCGGGATGCCCGAAGCGTTCGCGGCCCGGGCCAACTGCAAGGCCGTGGCGTCGGCCACGCTGGAGGCGAAGACCAGCAGGCGGCAGGCCCCGGGGCGAAGACACCCGAAGGCCGCTTCCACGGAAAGGGTGCGCCAGTCTGGGTCGCGTTCCTTGCGGAAGTGGCCGTGCTCCACCAGGGCCATGGGAAAGCCCTCGCACGCGAAGGCCGCCGCCAGGGGCAGCAGTGCCCTGGCTCCGCCCGGATCGCCGGCTGCGAAGAGGATCATCGGGGGGCTCCCGATGGGCCGGGAGCGAGGGCCGTCTCCAGGACGGCCTGGGTCGGCAGGGCCGTTCGGGGGGTGGAGAGGGGTGCGGTCCCGGTCTTGTGGGCGTTCAGGAGGTCGTCCAGGGCGTTCTCGAAGGCGCGGTGGAAGCCGCCGGTCCAGTCCGGGGGCGGGGTTTCTTCCCGCAGCCGGTAGTAGCCGGGGAAGAGTTCGTGTTCCACCCGGCGCTCCAGGCGCACGGTCATGCCGCCGTGCGCCAGGGTGGCGCGTCCGCCCTCGAAGGTGGCCGCCAGGTCGATGCAATGATAGGCAAGGCCCGCGACCCCGACGAAAGAGGCCTCCAGCCCGGAGGGAAAGCGCAGGAAGAAGCTCGGGTTCTCCGGGTCCGCGCCCGTCTTGCCGGTCAGTTCGGCCCCGGGCGGGTCGCCCGCCAGAAAGAAGGCCAGGTCCACCATGTGGCATCCGTTGACGGCCAGGCCCCTGGAGTACACCGCATCCAGCCGGACGAGGCGGCCCAGTTCCCCGTCCCGGCAGAAACGGCGCAGGCGCAGGCAGTTTGCGGCGAAGCGGCGGTGGTAGTTGACCAGCACCGCAGTGGACGCCCCGGGCCGGAGGGAGGCTTGCGCGAGCCTTTCGAGCTCCTCCAGGCCGGTGGCCGGCGGCTTCTCCAGCCAGATCATGGGCACGCCCGCCTCCATGCAGGACATGGTCTGCGGGAAGTGCAGGGGCGTCGGGGAGCACACGCTCACCAGGCCGGGGCGGACCTTTTCCAGCGCCTCCTCCAGGGTGGCGTAGGCCGGTGCGCCGAAATGGCGGGTGAAGGCCGCCCGCCGGGCGGGATCGGGGTCGCAGCCGCCGCGCAGGCGCACGCTGGGGTGGCGGGCCAGGGCCAGGGCGTGGGTGCGGGCGTCCTCACCCGGGGCTGCGTCGAAATCCAGGGCGCAGCCGATGGCGCCGAGCCCGCAGACCAGGGCGTCGCAGGGTTCAGCCATCGCCCACCATGTCCCGGGCGAGGGGGACGCCGCGCGTCAGGTCGCGCGTGGCGCGCTTGCCCAGCACCTCGTCCAGGTGGCGGGTGTGCATGCCGTGTCCCGGCCGGATGGAGCGCACGTTGTCCGGCGTGAAGGGCTCGCCCCGGGCCACGTCCTGCACCACGAAGAGGGAGCGCCGGAAGACGCGGCTGACCATTTCCTTCTCGCCGGGTTCCAGGACGGGGCGTCCCAGGGCGGCGTGGGCCTCGCGGGCGTCGCGGACCATGGCGGCGAACTCGTGGGGCTCCAGGGAGAAGGCGGAGTCGGGGCCGCCGTCGGCGCGCGCCAGGGTGAAGTGTTTCTCGATGATGCACGCCCCCAGGGCCACGGCCGCCACGGCGGCCGCCGTGCCCAGGGTGTGGTCCGAGAGCCCCGCGGGCACGCCGTAGCGCTGGGCCAGCAGGGGGACGGCGCGCAGGTTCATGGCTTCGGGGGGGCTCGGGTAGGCGCTGGTGCACTTGAGCAGAGCCAGATCCCGGCAGCCGGAGGCCTTGAGGGTCTCCACGGCCTCGTCGATCTCCTCCAGGGTGGCCATGCCCGTGGACATGATCACGGGCTTGCCCGTGGCCCCGATCCTGCGCAGCAGGGGGATGTCCACGATCTCGAAGGAGGCCACCTTGTGGGCCGGAACGCCCAGGGACTCCAGGAAGTCCACGGCCGAGGGGTCGAAGGGGGTGGAGAACACGGCCACGCCCAGGTCCCTGCCCGCCTGGATGAGCCCCGGGGTCCACTCCATGGGCATGGCGGCCTCTCGGTAGAGGTCGTGGAGGGTGCGCCCCTCCCAGAGGGTACCCTTGATGCGGAAATAATCGTTGTCGCAGGCGATGGTCAGGGTGTCGGCCGTGTAGGTCTGGAGCTTCACGGCGTCGGCCCCGGCGCGGGCGGCGGCTTCGAGGATCTTCACGGCGCGGGAAAAGTCCCCCCCGTGGTTGGCGCTCATTTCGGCCACGCAGCATGGCGGGTGCTGGGGGCCGATGGGCTGTTCGTTCAGGCGGAAGGCGGCGAGTGGTGTGGACATGTGCGGTTTCCGTACCCCGTCAGACGTTCTTGCGCCATATCCAGAGCTTGCCCTGGGCGGCGTCTCCCAGAGGGGGGAGCAGGAGCGCGAGTTGGTTCACGGGGGCGTCGTAGCTGGGCTCCTCCCCCTGCTTCATGGCCAGCCATGCGTTGACCACGCGGCTCAGCAAGTAATAGCTGGCCGAGTAGCAGTCAACGGCCTCCAGGGTGACGCCGGGGATGCTCAGGGCCTGAAGCGCGCCGTCGCGGAAGTAGATGTTGTGCCAGGGGGGCGAGATGGCCGACAGCCCGGCCGCCAGGCGCAGCTCGTTGATGCGGTCCAGGCCGTCCTGGCTGTTCTCGCACATGAGGTATGCGCCGCCGGGCTTGAGCAGCCCGGTGAGGGTCTCGATGGCCCGGACCTGGGCTTCCCAGTCGGCCAGGTTGATGAGCACGCGTTCGGTGATCACCGCGTCGAACAGGCCAAGGCCGGGGGGGGTGGCTGTCACGTCGCCGGTCTCGAAGCGGACGCTGCCCTTCAGCGGGGTCTGTGCCGCGAGTTGGCGCGCCCCGTCCAGCATCTTCTCGGCGTAGTCCATGCCGACCACTTCCACGTCAAGGCGCCGGGCGAGTTCGATGGCGGTGAGGCCGTTGCCGCAGCCCATTTCCAGGATGCGTTGTCCGGGCGCGATGCGCGAGCAGATGGCCTCCACTTCCAGCTGTTTGGCCACGAAGTCGCGGGTTCCGGCCAGGGGGCCCAGTTCAGCGCTCCGGTTCCAGTGCGCCTTGACGGCCTCCATGTCCCGTTCGTTGGTCGGTGTGCTCATGAGCATGACTCCTTGCAGAGAATTTCGGCCACGCGGCGCGCGCCCCGGCCGTCCGCCAGTTGGGCGCAGGCCCGGGCCAGGCGTTCGCGCGCGGCGTGGTCCTGCCGTAGTTCGGACACCGCGCGCGTCACGTCATCAGGCCGCAACTCACGGCTGTCTCCGATCAGCCGCGCCGCGCCGCTGCGGTGCAGCGCCCGGGCGGCTTTGGCCTGGTTGTCTGCGGTGACCATCAAGAGCATGGGCAGGCGCAGGCAGCACATCTCCCAGACGGTGGACCCTGAAGCCGCGAGGGCCATGTCCGCCCAGGCGAAGAGGGCGGGCATGTCGCGCACGTCGTGGAGCAGCCGCGCCTGCGGCCCCAAGGTCTGCACGGCCCGTCGCGCCTCGTCCAGGTGCGGCGCGGCGGGCCCCATGACCACCCGGACTTCCAGACCGTCGCGATCCTCCATGAACTGCAGCGCCTCAAGGGCCAGGAGCGTGGCCCCTGCGGGGTCGGAGCCGCCCATGGTCACCAGGAGACGGTCCGCCCGGGGTGGATGCTCCCTGGGGGGCGCGGCGGCGAGGGCGAATTCGGGGCGAAGCAGCGCGTAGCGTGGGCCGAAGAGCGTCACGGGGGGCGGCCCGGCGAAGGCGTAGGGCAGTTCGTGCGCGCCGAGATTCTGGTTGAGCAGAACGTCCGCATCATAGACGTCAAGGTGGGCGTGGTCGTCCACCACCAGAAGGGGGAACCCGGCGGCGCGCACGCACCGGTGGTAATCGGGGGTGAAGGCGTAGCCGTCGAGGATCAGCCGGGCGGGCCGTCCCTGCGTGCTCATGCGGCGCAACAGGGAGAGGGTGTCCGCCAGGTCTTCCTGCCGGGAGCGCGAAGCGTCGGCCTCGATCCATGTGAAACCGGCACGGCGGACATGCTCGCGCAGGGCTTCGGGCGCGGCCCCCGCGAAGAGCGGAGCGGCCCCCAGTCCGCGCAGGGCCAGGGCCAGGGCCAGGCAGCGCATGACGTGGCCTATGCCGATGTCCGGCCCGGCGTCGGCGCGGATCACCAGCCAGCCGGGGGCGGGTTCAGGCGCGGGCGCGCTGCAGGGCATTGGCCAGGGCCTCCATGACCTGGGCGGCCTGTTCGTCGGTCAGGCCCTGGTGCATGGGCAGGGTGAGGATGGACTCGTAGGCGGCCTCGGCTGCGGGGCACAGCCCGGGGCCGTGGCCGAAGCGCTCGCGGTAGTAGGGGTGCAGGTGCACGGGAATGTAGTGGACGTTCACGCCGACGCCCTGTTCGCGCAGGGCCGTGAACACGGCGCGGCGGTCGATGCCCTCGTCCAGGCGCACCACGTAGAGATGCCAGGCGTGCTCCACGCCGGGGCGCAGGGCCAGGGGCTCTGCCCCGGGGATGTCCCGCAGGGCCTGGGCGTAGAACCGGGCGATCGCGCGGCGCCGGGCCAGGAAGTCCGGGAGCCTGCGCATCTGGGAGAGCCCCAGGGCGCACTGGATGTCCGAAATGCGGTAGTTGAAGCCCAGTTCCACCATATTGTAGCGCCAGGCCCCCGCCGCTTCCCGCTGTCGGGCGTCGGTGTCGATGCCGTGGTTGCGGAAACGCCGGAGCAGGCGCGCCGTGTCCGCGTCGGAGGTGAGCACCATGCCGCCCTCGCCCGTGGCGATGTGCTTCACGGGGTGGAAGCTCAGGGCGGTCATGGCTGGGGGCAGCGCGCCCAGGGGGCGGCCGTCCTGGGTGGCCCCCAGGGCGTGGCAGGCGTCCGCGAAGAGCGCCACGCCGCGCTCCCGGCACAGGGCTTCCAACGCTTCGTAGTCGCAGGGCTGGCCCGCGTAGTCCACGGCCACAACGGCCCTGGTCCGGGGCGTGAGCTTGCGCTCCACGTCGGCGGGGTCCAGGAGCAGGGTGCGGGGGGCCACGTCCGCGAACACCGGCGTGCCGCCCAGGTAGCACACGGCGTTGGCCGTGGCCGCGAAGGTCATGGCCGGGACGATCACCTCGTCGCCGGGGCCGATGCCCGTCACGTGCATCATGGCGTGCAGGGCGGCGGTGCCGCTGGAGACGGCCACGCCGTGGGCCGCTCCGGCGAAGGCGGCCACGGCGGCCTCGAAGGCGTCCACGGCAGGGCCGGTGGTGAGCCAGTCCGAGCGCAGGACCTCGGCCACGGCCCGGATGTCGTCCTCGTCGATGGACTGTCTGCCGTAGGGGATCATTGCCTGTTCAGGAAGTCGCGCAGTTCGTCCACGGAGAGCAGCCAGGGATTGGTGCCGGAGCTGTACTCGAAGTCCTCGGGCACGCGCGCGCCGGGGGCATCGTCGAAGCGGGGCGTGATGTCGTCGTGGTCGGGCAGGATGATGTAGTGGTTCTTGAATTCCAGGGTGTTGCGGGCGTCGGCCATGGGCACCATGACCTCGTGGATCTTCTCGCCCGGGCGGATGCCCACGACGGGGGTCTCGCACTCGGGGCAGATGGCCCGGGCCAGGTCCATGATGTTCATGCTGGGCAGCTTGGGCACGAAGACTTCGCCGCCGAGCATGCGCTCCAGGCATTTGAGCACGAAGTCCACGCCCTGCTCCAGGGTGATCCAGAAGCGGGTCATGCGCGGGTCGGTGACGGGGAGCACGCCGGTGTGCTTCTGCTGCAGGAAGAAGGGAATCACGGAGCCGCGGCTGCCCAGCACGTTGCCGTAGCGCACCACGCTGTAGCGTGTGTCGCTGGCGATGAAGGCGTTGGCGGCCACGAAGAGCTTGTCGGAGCAGAGCTTGGTGGCCCCGTAGAGGTTCACGGGGTTGGCGGCCTTGTCGGTGCTGAGGGCCAGCACTTTCTTGACGCCCCGGTCGGCGGCGACGTTGATGATGTTCTCCGCGCCGTAGACGTTGGTCTTGATGACCTCGGTGGGGTTGTACTCCGCCGTGGGCACCTGCTTGAGCGCCGCGCCGTGGATGACGTAGTCCACGCTCTGGAAGGCGCGGTTGAGGCGCTCCTTGTCGCGCACGTCCCCGATGAAGTAGCGCATGCAGGGATGCTTCGCGGCGGGGAACTTCTGCGCCATCTCGTACTGCTTGAACTCGTCGCGGCTGAAGATGATGAGCTTGCGCGGCTGGAAGCGGGAAAGAATGACTTCGGTGCACATGTGCCCGAAAGAGCCGGTTCCGCCGGTGATGAGGATGGTCTTGTCGTTGAGCATGTTGGTTCCGTTGTGTGGTTTCCGGGGGGATGCCGCGCTCATCAGCGCATTTTGCGCAGAATGGCGTGCAGTTCCCTTCTGGTCCGCGCGATCTGGTCGGTCATGATGCCGAAAAAGAGCAGGAAAAAGCCCAGGATCAGCGAGAGCATGCTGGACGCCGTGATCTTCTGGAGCGCCCACACGTCGTGCAGGCCGTTGAGGAGCCCCAGCCCCATGAAGAGACCGGCCAGCGGCAGGAAAACCTTGAAGGGGTTGAAGAGCATGATCATGCGCAGCATGATGAACAGAAAGCGCAGGCCGTCGCGCACGGGCTGGATGTTGGAGGAGCCCCCCTGGCGGCGGCGGATGGTGGGCAGGGGCTCGTACTTCACGAAGCGCCCGGCCGAGAAGAGGGCCATGGTGATGGTGGTGGGGTAGGAGTAGCCCTGGGGGAAAAGGTGCGCGAAGTCCTCGAAGGCGGCGCGCTTCACGGCGCGGAAGCCGCTGGTGAGGTCGTCGATCTTGCGCCCCACGAGAAACTGCGCCGTGGCGATGAGCACGCGGTTGCCGAAGGCGCGGAAGCGCGACACGTCCGATGCGCTGGTGCGTGCGCCCACCACCATGTCGTAATTGCCCATGTGCTCGAGAAGTTTGGGGATGTCTTCGGGCAGGTGCTGGCCGTCGGCGTCCATGAACACGAACACGTCGCCGTTGGCGGCGGCCGCGCCGGACTTCACGCTGGCGCCGTTGCCCAGGTTGTAGGGGTGGCGCACCACGCGCGCCCCGGCGGCCTCGGCCGCGCGGGCCGTGTCGTCGGCGGAGCCGTCGTCCACGACCACCACTTCGTAGCCCCGCAGGGCCTCCAGGGACATGATCCGCGAGACCACTCCCCCGATGTTCTCGGCCTCGTTGTAGGCCGGTATGATGATGGATACCCGCATGGCTGGCCGTCCTTACGCGCCCCGGAACACGAAGTCCAGCACCCGGGTTCCGGCGATGAGGCAGCGTTTGAGGTCTTCCAGGGAGCGCACCTGCCGCGCGGCCAGGGAGAGCATGTAGCCGGGGCGCAGGTAGAAGCGGCGGTAGGCCAGGCGCACCAGCTTCTGGAGCTCGGAGCCTGGCACGGAGCAGTAGAGCTCGTTGAAGATGCCTTCCACGTGGAGCTTGGAGAGGTCCGACGAGGAGCCGTCGCGGATCTCGGGGTGTTTCGCGGCCACGGACTCGAAAAGCGGCGTGCCCGGGTAGGGCGTGCAGATGCCGAAGGTGGCCGTGGTGGGCGAGAGCTCCTTCACGAATTCTATGGTGGCCTCGATGGTCTCGCGGGTGTCGCCGGGGTTGCCCAGCATCACGTGGGCGTGGGTGTTCATGCCCATGCGGCTGGCGGCACGGAAGATGTCGCGGGCCTCGGGGATGCGGTAGCCCTTGCGCATGCCGTCCAGGATCTCCTGGCTGCCGGACTCGATGCCGAACTTGATGGTGTGGCAGCCGCTCTTGCGGGCCAGTTCCATTGTTTCGGGGTCGATGCCCGAGACGCGGGCGTTGGCCAGCCAGGTGAGGTCGAGCTTTTCGGCCAGGAGGCCCTTGAAGATCTCGTGATCGCGGCGCTTGTGCACGAAGAAGGTGTCGTCGCGGAAGTAGACCTCGCGGAAGCCCTTGGAGGCGAGGTAGCGCATGAGCCCCAGCACGTACCCGGCGGACTGGAAGCGCACCCTGTGGCCGTCGAACACCGGGGCGGTGCAGAAGGTGCACTTGCCGGGGCAGCCCTTGGAGGTGGTGGCCGTCATGTAGGGCAGGCGGCGCACGATGGGGTTGAAGTAGTGGATGCCCTGGGGGAGGAAGTCCACGTCGGGGTAGGGCAGGGCGTCCAGGTCTTCGATGAAGGGGTAGTCCTCGTTGACCACGGGTCGGCCGGAGGCGTCGCGGTGGCCCGTGCCGGGGACGGCGGCGGGGTCGCCCTCTCCGGCCAGGGCGCGGCAGAGGTCGCGCGCGGCGAATTCGGGCTCGCGGCGGATGATGTAGTCCACGCCCGGGGCGGCCAGGGCGTAGTGGGGCATGAAGGTGGGGTGCGAGCCGAAGACCACGGTGGTCAGGGCCGGATTGGCGGCCTTGAGGCGCGAGAGGTACGCGGCGTCCTCGGTGAAGCTCATGGTGGAGGTGGAGCAGAGCACCACGTCGAAATCGCGCACCAGGGCGGCCACCGTTTCGGGGCTTTTCTGCTCGGCCTGGGCGTCCAGGAACACGGCGTCGCGGCCGTCCTGCCTGAGGATGGTGGCCAGCTGGATCAGCGGGAACGGCGGCACCGAGGCCCCTCCGATGCGCTTGCCCGCGCACCAGCAGCCGTAGAGCACGTCGCGCACCACGTTCTTGGCGGCCTGGGTCATGGGATTGAGCACCAGGGCGCGCAGCGTGCGCGCGTCAGCCATGGCGGCGCTCCGGGTCCACCAGGGCGGCGGGCGCGCCCTGGGCGGGGAGGAAGTCCCGCAGGTCCAGGAAGTCGGCGTGGGCCACGTAGGCCACGCGGCCCTTGCGGCGCACGGCGGTCATGAGCAGGGCGCGCAGGAGCCGCGAGCCCGCGGGAATGCGGCCCAGGGTGAGGGCGAGCAGGCGCAGGGCCATGAGGGCGTAGGAAGACACGGGGCGGTCACCTCGGGGGGAGCTTCATTCTTCGAGTGAGAGGGCATGGGTCGAAAGGGCTTCCAGCCGGCGCGCGGCGAGCAGGTAGTCGGCGGCCAGCGGGATGGAGTAGCGATCGTCCATCCAGAGGGGGTTTATGACAACATCCTTGCGGAGTCCAGACGCCAGGCGCGCGAGCACGGGGCTTTGCAGGGCGGCCAGGCCCGAGGGGTAGAGAAACTGGGTGCGCCGGGTGGTGGCGCGCCAGTCGTAGAGGCCGTCTTCGTCCACCGCGTCCAGGAGGAAGGCCTCGCAGGCGCGCAGGGAGTCCCGGGCTTCGTGGTCGCCGGTGATCTCGTGGTAGCCGGCCAGCAGGGCCATGGTGATGGTGGCGTACCCCACGTCGGGGCCGCCGTATTCGGCGTAGCAGCCGCTGGCGAGCTGGCGCGCCGCGATGGCCCGGAACTTGACGCGCGCGGCCTCGAGGTAGCGCTCCCGGCCGGTGATGCGCCCGATGCGCGCCAGGGCCGCGCAGGCCCCGGCCATCTGGTTGGCCACCTCGGGGTTGTCGTGGGCGGCGAGCCAGTCGGCGGTGGGGGCGAAGTCCACCCGGGGCTTTTCGGGCAGCAGCTCCCAGGCCAGGGCCGCCGCCTGGGCGGACATGGACGTGGCGCAGAAGGAGCGCTCGAAGGGGTAGACCTCGTCCACGGAGCCGTCGGGATGGCGCAGGCGCGCCCAGGCCTCCAGGGCCGCCCCTGCCAGGCGTTCGATGGCGGGCGCTGCCCCGGGGCGGGCGTGGGGCGCGGCCAGGGCCAGGTGCAGGGCGGCCTCCTGGTAGCGGGCGTTGGCCAGGTCCAGGAGCTTGTAGCACCAGTAGGCGCGGTCGAAGAGACCGTGGGTGGGGCGTCCGGGGTCGCGGTCGCACAGGCCCAGGAAGCGCTCCAGCAGGATGAGCGAGCGCGCGCGCAGGAGCGCCGGGATGTCGGGGGGGAGGGTCACGGAGGCTACCCCGAGGCGAAGCAGGCCAGCCAGTGGCCGAACCGGCCGGAGAGGGTCAGCTTCTCGAAGACCCGGGCGGCGGTTTCGCTGTAGCCGAAGGGCAGCACCCGCAGGAAGGCGTGCCCGTAGCAGGGGCGCACGTCGGCCCGGCGGAATCCGGCGCGCAGGGCCAGCTCGTGGAAGGCGCTCCGGGTGTAGCGTTTGCCCACGCTGGCCAGGTCCACGGAGTTGCCCCGCATGTAGTGGTACAGGAAGCTGGCCGCGTAGGGCGAGACCAGGTTGGGGACCACCACGAGACAGGCGCCGCCGGGCTTGAGCACCCTGCGGTGTTCGCGCAGGGCCTCGAGGGTTTCGGGGAAGTGTTCCACCACGCCCAGGCTGTAGACGAAGTCGAAGCTGGCGTCGCGCAGGGGGATGGCCCGTACGTCGGCCAGCACGGAGGGCGCGAAGGCCGCGCAGTGCCGGGCGTTGGCCTCCACGATGTCCAGGGCGACGCCGGATGCGCCCTTGCCGATGAGGTGGCGCAGGGCCTCGCCGAAGCCCGCGCCCAGGTCGAGGACGCGCTTGCCGGTCCACCCCCCGGGGGGCTCGCAACGGTCGAGGAGCCGGTTGGCCATGTGCGCGGAGTAGCGCGGCAGGGCGTGCTGGTAGGGGATTTCCCGCTCCCAGAAGCGCACCAGGCCGTCGGAGGGGTCGCCCTTGTCAGAGGGGGGCATGCGGGCCGTCCTTGGGTTGCACGAGGAAGAAGGGGAGGCAGAAGGCGATCTGCACCAGGTAGGCCAGGAGGAAGAAGGCCGAAAAGGCCACGGCCTGCTCGGGGGTCGCCGACACGTCCCGGAAGAGCATGATGAGCAGCGCGTCGCGCGTGCCCACCCCGGCCACGGACACGGGCAGCACCGACACGAGGTTGGCGCTGCTGACGCAGAAGACCAGGAACGCCGGCCCGAGCTTCAGTTCCAGGCTGGAGGCCATGAGCGCCATCCCGAGGAAGTAGACGCACCACATGGCGGCCGTCCAGGCGGCCACGGCCGGCTTGTTGCCCAGGGAGACCAGCTCGCGCAGGCGTCCTGCGGCCCAGCCGAGCCTCCCCTGGGCGATCCAGTCGGGCCAGGCGCGTCGCGCTGCCAGCGCGGCGGCCAGGACGCAGGCCAGCGCCCCCGCCCCGCCCAGGGCGGCCAGAGGGCGCAGGGCGGGAACGGCCAGGATGGCGGAAGCCGTCCAGGCCCCGCCCAGGGCCAGGATGTCCGCGCCCCGGTCGGCCACCAGCGCCCCCAGGGAGTTGAACACGGACGCGCTGTGGCCGCGAAGGTAGCCCAGGCGGGTGAGCTCTCCCAGGCGGCCCGGGGAGACGAACCCCCAGAACGAGCTGCGGAAGAAGATGAGCGAGGCCTCGCGCAGGGGGACGCGGATGCCCTTGCCCTCCAGGACGGCCTGGTGGCGGAAGTTCTTGAGCACGAGATACGCGAGCATCATGGATTGCCCGAGGGCCAGCCGGGCGGCGTCGGCATGGAGCACGGACCCGATCACCTTCTCCGGGCCGATGCGCCAGAGCACCCACGCGAAGAGCACGAGGCCCAGCAGGGGCGCAAGCCGACGCAGCAGGCGCGCGTCAGGCACGGCCGCCCTCCAGGGACTCCACGAGCCCCCGGGTGGTGAGCACTTCGAAGGAGGCCGCGAGATCGGCCAGGATGCTGTCCATTTGGGCGCGCTTGCGACGGCGGGATCTGGCCATGCCGGGGCGCTGCGCGATGCAGGAGGGGACGTCGCTCCTGTCCAGCACGTCCACGGCGTGGAAGGCGTAGTTGACCACGCCCGGCCCGGCGAGCTTGTGCAGGGCGATGCCGAGCCGGTAGAGCCCGAGGGTCGAAACATTGACGAAGGAGAAATGGAAGGGCAGGCGCAGCAGGGGCATGGTGCTGGTGGGCGCCTCCACGAGGCGCATGGCCCCCAGCGCGTAGGGCTCGCCCGCCGCCGGATGGTAGGGGGCCAGGGGGGCGCGCAGGCTGGCCAGCGAGCCGAATTCGCTGCGGCCCTTCTCGTAGCGCAGCCAGAAGGTCTGCACCATCTTGACCAGGGGGATGGCCAGGTTGGGGTGCACGGAGCTGTCGTAGAGGTATCCCGCGCCCTCCAGATGCTCCAGCAGGGCGGGGCTCACGGCGTAGGCCGGGGCCTTGAACCCGGTCGGCCGCACGCCCAGCGTGCGCTCCATGAGTTCGGCGCAGCGGTCCACCTCGCGGGCCATCTCGTGGGCGGGCAGGCGCTTGAAATCCATGCGGTGGGTGTGGGAGTGGTTGGCCAGTTCGTGCCCCTCGGCCAGGAGGCGCTCCAGCCAGGGGAGGTTCCTCGGGTCCTCCATGTCCTTGCCCACCACGAAGAACGTGGCCTTGAGCCCGTGCGCGGCCAGGGCCTCGAGGAAGATGGGGATGGCGGCCTCGTAGACCGTGCGCGCCTCGACCGGCGAGACGCCCCGATTTGCCTGATAGCAGGAGGCGATGTACCAGAAAGGGTCGATGTCCACCTGGATGGTGGCGATGCGGCGTCTTGAGGGATTCATGGCGTGGGTTGTGGGCGCGCGGCGCGTGCCGGGATCGGCAGCACGCTCGGGTCGCGCCGGGAACCCCTATGGCAGGCATGGGGGCGGCAGGTCAAGACGGCGCGCCGTGCCGCCGGATGATTTCGGGGCCGTCCCCTTGACAGGAGGGGGGCCTGGAGCCCTATGCACCTGCCTTCCGTCCGGAAGAGGCGTCAGACGCCGACAGCAGGCAGGAGAGGCCGAACATGAGAATCGAGCAGCGGACATCCCCCGGCAGGGTGACTTGGCGGACGGCCTTGGTCGTGCTGACGCTGGGCTACGCCCTGGTCTGGGCGCTGTACGCGGGAAAATACCAGGAGAGCAGCGACGGGGTCAAATACGACCTGAGCGCGGAGGCCTTCAAACGCCTGCTGTTCTCGGGCGATCCCGGAGCGCTCGGGGACTACGCCCGTGACCGGCTGGGGATCGACTCCGGCGGAACGGCGACCATGATCGCCTCCACGGCGGTCACGGACGAGCGCCCGGTGTTCTTCCTTTATCTGGCCACGCTCAAGCTGGCGGACCCGGCCCCTGTGGGGCTCCACCTCGCGGTCAGCCTCGCGCTGCTCCTGGCGAGCCTGGTCCAGATGGCCCACGCCCTCGATCCGCCGGACAAGCCGCTCTTCGTGATGGTTTCCGGCCTGCTCTTGAGCCCGTACTTCGTCTTCCAGGGGTTCGCCTACCAGCCGCACGTGCTCCAGATGGCCTTCGCCTGCTGCGCGTTCAACCAGTACGTCCAGGGGCGGACGGGCCTTGCGTTCGCGTGCATGACCCTGTCGTTTCTGTCCCACGGGCTGAGCCTGATCCTGCTCGGTTGTCTCGGGCTCTTCCTGCTGGTGGACAGGCCCTTGGACTGGCGGGCCTGCGCCCGGGCCTTTCTGGGCGTCCTGGGGGCTTGGCTCGCGGTGGAGCTGGTGCTGCAGCTGGCCTTCTGGAAAGACGATGCGGGGGTCATGCCCCATGTGACGTTTTTCGAGCAGTTCTTCCTCAAGTCCTCCCGGCTGCAGGGGGAGTTCGCCCGGGGGCCGGGCGTGGCGTCGACCCTCAAGAGCCTCGCCGTGCTGACGCCCCTGGGCCTGGCGGGCCTGTTCCTGGCCAGAAAGCGCGCGGAGCTGGCCCTGGCCGTGCTGCCGCTTGTTCTTTTCGGGCTGGCCACCAAGGGCGCCATGAGCGGCGACGTGCGGGTGCTGACGCCCATGCTGCTCATGGGCCACTGCGTGTTCGTGGCCCGCGCCCTGGATGCGCGAAGCGCCGCCCTGAAGGCGGTCTGCGCGGGAGCGGCCTGCGTTGCCCTGGCCCTGAGCGCGGCCTATTACGCCGAAGTGGCCCGCTGCGTGGACATCTCCCGCGGCGAGGGGGCTCCTGCGGCCATCGCCCCGGAGTCGACGGGCGCGAGCGCCTGGCTGCACTGGAACCTGCGGCGCTACCATCCGGTGACCGCCGAGGCATCCAGGGCCTACGGCCTGCGCCCGGTGAACCGCCTGGAGCTTCCGGGCATTCCGGACCCGAACCTCGTGCACATCAGCCAGCTGTTCATCCTGCTGTCCAAGGTGCTGCCGCCCGGGCGGCTGTCGCTGCTGGGGTCGCTCGATCCCTCCCCCCCGGTGTACGGGCTCTTCGAGCGGGGCGTGGCCGATGCGCGCTGATGCGGCCTCGCACAAGGCGCCCTGGGAGGCGGTATGGAAGGGAACGGGCGGCGCGTGGTTCGAGGCCCCCGGATTCGTGGCCGCATTTCTGGAGTGTTTCTCGCGCTTTGGGAGTCTCGATGCGCCGCTCCTGGACGTGGGGTGCGGCAGGGGGCGCCTGGTGGCCAGCCTGCGCTCCCGGCTCGGGAGCGGCGTGCACGGGGTGGACCTGTCGTACGAATCCCTGCTCCGTGGCGAGCCGGGGTGCGTCCAGGGCAGCGCCGTGGGCCTGCCGGTGCGCGACGCGGCATGCAACACGGTGACGGCCGTGCTGCTCATCGAGCATCTGCCCGACGTGGAGGCCTTCCTGGCGGAAGCCTCCCGCGTGCTCGCGCCGGGGGGGCACATCCATCTGGTGTTTCCCAACCTGTATTCCCTGGTCACTCCGGCGCTTTTTCTCAAGCGCCGGGTCGCCGGGAGGAAGGAACTCCCCTGGCATGCGCCCCTGAGCGCCGCCTGGACGGCCAAGGCCCTGACGCGCGCGGGGCTTGAGGTGGCGGGGGTGGACTATCTTTCCATCGGGGCTTACCGGGGCGGGCTCGACCGGGTGCTGTCCGGGGCCGTGCGCGCCCTTCTGCCCAGGCGATTCCGGGAGGAGGTGGTGATGACCGGCCGCAAGCCGGGCGGGCCGGTCAGGCCCGGCCGGTCAGGCGCTTGAGCCTGCGGTAGGCCTCGTGCAGTGCGTCCACGGCGCGGCTCGCCAGGCGCAGGCCCAGGGCCTTGAGCTTCCAGGCGTGCTCGGCGTCCAGGCGCGCGTTGCGGTTGTAGGGGAACTCGGCCTTGAGGCTGTAGGGCGCTTCGCGGACCTTGCGGGCCTCCACATAGAGCGAGATGACGGGCTTGTTGTCGAAGCCGACGAAGCGGAAATCCCGGGTGGTCTTGGTCAGGGCGCGCGCGCGGGGGTCGGTGACCTCGTGGCGCGTTCCCCCATGCTCGATGGCGTAGGGCTCGCGCAACTCCTCCAGGGAGGATTCGCGGTAGGCCGAGCGGACCACTTCGCCGAAGCCCCACTTCTCCAGGAGGATGCGCAGCATCTCGAAATCGTAGTTGTAGGTGTGGGCATAGGAGCCCAGCGGCTCCAGGGAGGAGTCGAAGGCCAGGGTCTGGTGGCCCGGGGAGATCACCTGGTTCATGAGCAAGCTCCCGAAGCCCAGGTGGTCCGCGGGGTGGATGGTGTCCTCGTTGAGGAAGTAGCTTCTGTCCTTCTCCAGGTAGGCCCTGGCGGCCTTCTCCAGGTCCGGGACGCTGATGCGCAGCAGGCCGCCCGGGCGCATGATCCGGTTGATCTCGGCCATGGACTGCTCGATTTTGAAGTGGGGGACGTGCTCCAGCGTGTGGGAGGTGTAGACCACGTCGTAGACGCCGGAGGGCAGGCGCGTTTTCCAGACCTTGCCGTGATGCTGCCACGGTTCGCGGTAGGCCCCGGCCTGGCCGTCGAGCACGTCCCAGCCGGGACGGGCCCAGGAGATGCCTGCTCCGATGTTGATTTTCCTGGGGGCGGGTGCGGTCATGGCGTGGCTCCTGCGCGTGGGGCTTGCGATGGCGCAGAGGTAGGGGCAAGGGCCTCCGGTGTCAACCGGTCGGCGTTGCCAGCGCCCTGGAAACCGGATAGATTCCCGCGTCGATCGAATCCCAGGCGCGCGCGGACAGCCTTGAACCCGCGCGGGCATCCGGAGAGGCATCCATGCTGCACGGCAAGACCGTGGCCGTCGTCGTGCCGGCCTACAACGAGGAAACGCAGATCCTGAAGGTCCTGGAGACCATGCCTGCGTTCGTGGACCGCATCGTGGTGGTCAACGACTGCTCCAAGGACCGTACGGCGGAGATCGTGCGCGACTACATGGCCGGGCACAACCAGGTCTCCGCATGCCGGGGCGAGGGCTGCGAACCGCTGACCGCCACGCCCTACAACAAGGCCGAACGGGTGCTGCGCACGCTGAACAAAAAGGAAATCGACTTCTTCCTGCCCTCGGAGGTGGTCAACAAGACCCCGGAGAGCGACCGGGTGATCCTCATCAACAACCTGGTCAACGGGGGCGTGGGCTCAGCCATCGCGCGCGGCTACAAGTTCTGCAAGGACCTGCGCATCGACTGCACCGCCGTCATGGCCGGCGACGGCCAGATGGACCCCGACGAGCTCGAAAGCATCTGCATGCCCGTGGTGGCCGAGAACATCGACTACGTGAAGGGCAACCGCCTCATCCACCGTTCGGCCTGGCTGGTGATCCCCAAGATCCGCTACCTGGGCAACTCGGTGCTCTCCATGCTCACCAAGATCGCCTCGGGCTACTGGCGCGTCTCCGACACCCAGACGGGCTACACCGCCATCTCGCGCAAGGCCCTGGAGGCCATCCGCATCCACCAGATCTATCCCAGCTACGGCATGCCCAACGACATGCTCGTGAAGCTCAACATCGCCTTCTGCACCCTTCGCGAGGTGGAGATCAAGCCCGTGTACGACGTGGGCGAAAGCTCCAAGATGAAGATCGGCAAGGTGATCCCCACCGTGTCCTGGCTTCTGTGCAAGAGCTTCTTCAAGCGGCTGTGGATCAAGTACCTTTTCAAGGATTTCCACCCCATCTTCGTGCTCTACCACCTCTCCTTCCTGCTGCTCTTCCTGGCGGGGGGGCTGGGCATGCGCCTGCTGGGGGAGTTCATCGCCGGGCGGTCCTGGACCAGCGTGTCCCTGCTCATCTTCGCCTTTTTGTCCATCAACGGCTTCCAGTCGCTGCTCTCGGCCATGTGGATGGACATGCAGGACAACGACCGCTTCTACAAATGACGCGAGGGGCCTCCCGGGGCTTCCGTCCCGGCGGCGCCTGGGCTATGGTCGCGCCCTGGGCGGCCCAACCATCTTCCCCGAGGTGATCGATCATGCAGCGCAAGAGCTTTCCGGTCCTGACGGTCCTCCTCGCGGCCCTTCTGGCCCTCTCCTGGGCCGGACCGGCCGCTGCCCAGAACAGGGACTACGTGGCCCTGACCACCTCCAAGGGCGCCATCGTCCTGGAACTCTACCCCGACAAGGCCCCACAGACCGTGGCCAACTTCCTGGCCTACGTGAAGGAGGGCTTCTACGACGGGCTCGTCTTCCACCGCGTGATCAACGGCTTCATGATCCAGGGCGGCGGCATGGACAAGAACCTCCAGCCCAAACAGGGACGCCCGCCCATCAAGAACGAGGCCGACAACGGGCTCAAGAACGAGGCCTACTCCATCGCCATGGCCCGCACGCCCGTCCCGGACTCGGCCACTTCGCAGTTCTTCATCAACGTCAAGGACAACCGCCAGCTCGACCACTCCGGCAAGACCCCCAACGGCTGGGGCTACGCCGTGTTCGGCAAGGTGGTGGAAGGCAAGGAAGTGGTGGACGCCATCAAGGCCGTGCCCACCGGCATGCGCGCCGGACTGGCCGACGTGCCCGTGGAGTCCGTGGTGATCCTCAAGGCCGAGACGGTCAAACGCTGACACGGAGGCTTGCGCCATGGCCCCGCGTTCCGGCTTTCCGCCCCGCGCCGCGCTGGCGGCGCTCGTCCTGGCTCTTGCCCTGCTGGCCGCCCCCGCCCGGGCGGGCGGCCCCTCCAAGGGCCAGACCCTTTACGTGCCCTGCTATTCCCACATCTACCACGGCATCAAGACCCGGCCCATCGACCTGACCATCACCCTCTCCGCGCGCAACACCGACCCCGCGCGCGCCGTGCGCCTGCTGGAGGTGGACTACTACGACACCGCGGGCAGACTGGTGAAGCGCCACCTGGAGAAGCCCATGGTGCTGGAGCCCCTGGCCACGGCTGAGTTCATCGTGGGCCAGACCGACGTGACCGGCGGCTCGGGGGCCAACTTCCTGGTGCGCTGGAGCGCCGAGGAGCCCGCGAGCCCGCTCCTTGTGGAGGCCGTGATGATCGGCACCTCGGCCCAGCAGGGCATCTCCTTCACCAGCCGGGGGCTGCCCGTGGCCGGACGCTGACCAAAGGCCCGCCCCGACCGCCACGGCGGCGTCGGACGCTGCGGGCTGATGAGTGCGCCTGAAAAAGCCCGGACGCCCGGGCCAGGCGCTGCACCAAACGCCTCGTCCGCTTGCGGCGGAACCCTTGCTCCGGCCGGGGCACGCTACGCCTCCCGGGTTGGCAAGCGCCCCGCGAGGGCGTATCTCCCCTGGCCATGACCCTCGAACAGTTCGCGGCCCAGCACGCCTGGCCCCTGGCGAAGCTCCTGGCCGGGCTCTGCGTGAGCCTTCTTCTGGCCAACCTCCTGGAAACCCTCAACTGGACCCGCTCCCTGGCCCGCTTCGCCCGCCCCCTGGTGCGCGCCGGGCACATGCGCGACGTCACCGGGGCCAGCTTCACCCTGGCCTTCTTCTCGGGCATGGCCGCCAACACCATGCTGGCCGAGGCCCACCGCGACGGCACGCTGAACGACCGCGAGCTCATCCTGGCCAACCTCTTCAACTCGCTGCCCACCTACTTCCTGCACCTGCCCACCATGCTCCTGGTGGCGGGGCCTTTCATCGGCCCGGCGGCCTTCGTCTACGTGGGGCTCACCCTGGGGGCGGCGGTGCTGCGCTCGGCGGGCATCGTGGCCGCAGGGAGGGCGCTCCTGCCCAGGCCCCCGGAGGACTGCCTGGAGTGCCGCCTGCCCGAGCGCGGCCCCACCTGGCGCGAGGCCCTTGCCAAGAGCTGGCGGCGCTTCAAGCGGCGCATCGTGAAGATCTGCCTGATCACAGTGCCCATCTACGCGGCCATGGCCTGGCTCAACCAGGCGGGATTCTTCGCGGCGGCCGAGCGCTTCGTGGCCGAGCGCCTGTCCTTCATGGACTGGCTCTCGCCCAAGGCGGCCTCCATCGTGGTCTTCGGCATGGCGGCGGAGTTCACGGCGGGTCTGGCGGCTGCCGGGGCGCTCCTGGGCGCCGGGGAGCTGCCCGTGAAGGAGGTGGTGCTGGCGCTGCTGGCGGGCAACATCCTCTCCACGCCCGTGCGGGCCTTCCGCCACCAGTTCCCCTACTACGCGGGCATCTTCCGCCCGGCCCTGGCCATGCGGCTCATCGTGCACAACCAGGCCTTCCGGGCCGCGAGCCTGGTGGCCGTGGGCGTGGTCTACTGGCTCGCGGCCTAGCTGGCCGCCCCGATCACCCGCGCTGGCAGCCCGGCGCGCGACGCGGTCCAGCGCCTCGCTGACCAGCCAGGGAGCCATCATGACGCAAGCGGAAACCACGGCCCGGGATCTGGCCCGGACCTTGAGGACCATGGGAAGCGAACGCAACCGCGCAGGCATGGCGCGCTTCGGCATCAACACGGCTCGCGCCGCCGGGGTGGGCATGGCCCCCCTGCGCCCCCTGGCCCGCGCCCACCGGGGCGACCACCTCCTGGCCCTGGCCCTTTGGGACGCCGGGCTTCACGAGGCGCGCATCCTGGCCTGCATGGTCGACGACCCCCGCCTGGCGGACAGGGGGCAGCTGGAGCGCTGGGCGCTGGACCTGGACTCCTGGGACCTGACGGACCAGCTCTGCAACAAGCTCGTGGCGCGCTCGCCCCTGGCCTGGGAGCTGGCCCCGGCGTGGGCGGCGCGGCAGGAGGAGTTCGTGCGCCGCGCGGGGTTCTCGCTGATCGCGCAGCTGGCCGTGCACCACAAGAAGGTCCCGGACGAGGAGTTCCTGCGGTTTTTCACGCTCATCGAGGCCCACGCGGGCGACCCGCGCAACTTCGTGAAGAAGGCCGTGAACTGGGCCCTGCGCCAGCTGGGCAAGCGTTCGCCCCTGCTGCGCGGGCACGCCGAGGCCACGGCCCTGCGGCTCCTGGAGCAGGGCTCGCCCCCTGCGCGCTGGATCGCCCGGGACGCCCTGCGCGAACTGACTGGCGAACGTGGCTGAGCCGCGCGGGAGAGCTGACGAAAGCCGCCCCGGGCGCGGCGGGCAGGGCGGGACGGTCGTTGCCCTGGGGCAGGGTTTGGGGGAGTGCTTGAAGCCCTCGGACGCGCATCAGGCAGCAAAGGCATAGGCGAGGACCAGCAGGAGAAGCCGGATGGAACGAACGGATACCGGAAATCCTCATGCGTTTGCGTGTTTTGGTTCGAGGCGCGGCATGTTGCGGCATGCCTGTCGCATGGTGTCTCATGGCCGTAGTGTGCGCCGGGTGGAATTCACATCATGGATCATTTGAAGGGGTTCGCCCCCCTGTCTGCGGTCAGTCGATTGGCTTGGGCATGCCGTTTTCCGGCACGGATTGCGTATCGCATGGTTCGCTGGCGGACGGATGGCCTATTCCAGGGGCAAGGGTTGATACGAATAGTTGGTGTGCTGTGCTTGACGGCTCGGGGCGAAGCGGATATCAAGAGGGCGACATCAAGAGTGTGAGGTGATCATGCGCCCTCTGTATTGGACGATGTGTACGTTCTTGCTGGTCCTCCCCTTTCTGACAGGATGCGGAGCTCCCAAAATAGAGACCCGCGATCACAAAGCCATCGATGTTCCGGACGGGGTGGTATCCAAGGCCATCGGCCTGCAAAAGGTTGTCTCCAAGATATCCCGGGGGACCAAGGTCGGCGAACTCAAGGGTGGCGTGGCGTGCCGACGCCGGTCCGACATCCTGTGGAACGCGAACCGGCGCAAGATCACCGACGAAGAGTGGACCGCCATCTTCTACGATGAACTGAAGCAGGCGAACTACAAGGTCGTCGGCGATCCGGAGAATCTCTTCGAGGAACGCGGGGCCGTGGACATCGCCATCGGCGGCAAAGTCACCGATGTGGTGTTCAACGTCTGCTACCCGACCTTTGCGGAGGCCTGGAACTACGAAATGGACGGCGGCACCGCCGCCGCGTCCGTCTCCGTGGAGTGGCAGATCTACGATACCATGGAGCGAAAGGTTCTCCACCGGGTGTTCACGTCGGGAGCCGTCACGTTGAAGTTCACCGGCAACAACGACCAGGAAGCCATGTTCCAGGCGTTCAGCAGCGCCGTGCGCGGGTTGCTGGCGGACAAGACCTTCCACAAGCTCGTCATGCCCAAGGAGGGGGCGGCTCGCGAGGAATCGTCCAGCGACTTTCGGGCAGGGGGCGACGAGCCCGCCTCCGCCACGGTCCCGTTGGCCAAGGCCGACTACAAGAGCAGCGTGCCGGAGGCGCAAAAGCGCGTGGTGGTCCTGCAGCGCGGCAGTTCGCATGGCTCGGGCTACCTGGTGGGCGACTCCGGCCTGATTCTGACCAACGACCACGTGGTGGGCGACGCGAAAACCATGAGGGTGATCTATGCCAACGGCGTCAAGGCCGAAGGGCGGGTGCTGAAGTCCGACCTCAAGCAGGACGTGGCCATGGTCCAGGTGGATGCCCCGCCCCTGGGCGGCCTGCGGGTGCGCCTCGATGATCTGCCCGTCGGCACGGACGTCTACGCCATCGGCGCTCCGAATGATATCAAGCTGCAGGGGACCGTGAGCAAGGGCGTGGTGAGCAGCTACAGATACAGGAAAAACGGTAGCCGCTGGCTGCAAAGCGACACCACGGTGAACCACGGCAACAGCGGCGGCCCTCTGGTGGATGCGCAGGGCCGGCTGGTGGGGATGTGTTCCTGGGGGTACAACAAGCAGGAAGCGGAGGGTCTGAACTTCTTCGTGCCTGTGGCGGAAGCCCTCA
Source organism: Fundidesulfovibrio sp. (assembly GCF_058402725.1). Taxonomy (NCBI): domain Bacteria; kingdom Pseudomonadati; phylum Thermodesulfobacteriota; class Desulfovibrionia; order Desulfovibrionales; family Desulfovibrionaceae; genus Fundidesulfovibrio; species Fundidesulfovibrio sp. The sequence goes on from NZ_JBZVFJ010000008.1 coordinate 42,995, forward strand.
AGGTGATGGGGCTGGAGGCCAAGTAGCCCTGGCGCTAGACTCCTTCCGTCCCTTCCGTGCGCCTCTGCGGGTATGCTGAAGCGCCCCTTACGGCGCAACGCCTGGACTCCACTGCTGCCTGCGGTCGCGGCAGGCCGGTAGCGGGCGGCCCTCTCGGGCCGCCCGTACGGAAATGGACGCATCGGCACGAGTGCCGACGCGTCGTCGTTCACCCTCCGGGGGAGATGGCTACAGGATCCCCTTGAGCCCGGAGAGAAGACTCCCGCCGCCGGACATGAAGCCCCCCAGGGTGCTGATGCCGGTGGTGATAAGCCCCAAGGCTCCCGGTCCGTTGTTCTTCTGTTCCATGGCATCGGCCTGTTCGCGCATCATTTTCTTCTGCCAGCGCTCCATCTCGGGGTCCACGCCGGACCAGATGCCCCAGGTGCGGTTCCAGGCCGCATCGTTCTGCTGGGTGTCCCAGGCAAGTCGTTGCATGTTCCAGTCCTGGAGGCTTTGGGCCATCATGTTGTTGTAGTTCACCTGGCGCTGGGCCATGCCGTCGTTCCAGTCGCGTTGGGCGGTGGAGGCGTTCCAGTTCCAGTCGTTGGCCTGGGAGTTGTCCTGGAAGAGCAGGTTGTTCATCTGCTGGTTCTCGGAGAGGCGGTTCTGCCAGACGTTGTAGGCCATCTGGTTGGAGGCGTTGTTCTCCTGCATGCGCGCCTGCCAGGCTGCCATGGCCTGGTCCTGGGCGTAGCGCTGGTCCTGGGCCTGGAAGTCGTAGCGCCGCGCTGCGGCGTTGGCCGCGTTGTCGGCCAGGACGTCCATGTAGCTCCCCGTGACCTGATCGTCCATCTGGCGGGTGAACTGGCTGGAACCGTAGAGCCCCCGGGAGGAGTAGGCGTCGGTCAGGTCGCGCTTCGCCGTCTCGTAGGCCGACCGGGCCGCGCGCTCGCCGGGCGCCTTGAGCGAGAGTTCGTAGCGGTCGTAGTCGCCGTCCCGGAAGCCCTTGTAGTCGGGCGCGGCCTGGGCGTAGGTTTTGTAGGAGGGATCGGAGCCGGGGGCGTACTTCTGGTAGTTGAAGCTCTGGTAGGCCGGCGCGTTCCATTGGGTGTTGGCCGGGGCCTGGGCCTTGTTGCCCCACCATTGGGCGTCGCTCAGGAAGGAGGCCTTGCCGTAGGGGTCCACGTTGTTCTGGTTGGCGAAGATGTGCGACTGCATGAGGCCGAAAGTGGAAGGTCCGTTGTAGTCCATGGGGATTCTCCTCTTGGTTAACCGGCGGCCAGGGCCATCTCGGCCAGGCACTGCCGGAGCCGGATGCGTCCGGCGGTGGTGGTGATCTGGAAGGACAAGGCCCGGTCGCGCACGCGCGCGCGGGTCACGTCCTGGGTTTCCGACGAGGCCCCGAGGGGCTGCGAGGCCTGTTCCAGCGGGGCGTCGGCGTCCGCGAGCCTGCCCAGGCCGGGGTCGGCCTGCCAGGAGTAGAGCGTCACGGGGCTCACCTGGTCCGCGCCCAGCGCCTGGAGCGTGCCCTGCCCAGGGGTGAGGGCCTCGAAGTCCAGGCGGACGGAACGCAGGATCATCTCGCCCGGAGCCGTGAACATCTTGGAGCGCACCAGGCCCTTGATGGGCGCGAAGTCCCCGGGCTGGACCTCGTCGCGCGATTCGCCCAGGCCCAGGCGGTAGAGACGGCCGCCCCGGCCCGCCAGGAAGATGCGCTCTCCGGCCTGGCAGCACGCGCCCAGGAAGAGGCCCTGGAAGTCCAGCCGGGTCCAGGCCGAGTTGTGGGGGTGGTAGACCAGCACCTGGGAATCGCCCTCCACGAAGGCCAGGAGCACGGCCAGCCGGGGCAGGAAGCGCATGGAGGCCACGCGCTTGCCGCCCAGCGAGGGGTTCACGGGGCGGCCAGCGCCGCCCACCTGGAGGTCGCCGTACTGCTGCACGCCTGCCAGGTCGAAGATGCCTCCGGGACCAGCGAAGAGCAGGTTGTTGCCCACGTGCTCCACGCAGTGCCCCGAGTGGGCCGTGAGGTTGCGCGAGAGCTGGGTGAGGCCCCAGCCCGAGGACGGTCCTGCCGTCTGGAGGCGCATGATGCGCTTGCCCGAATCTCCGGCCTTGAAGACCAGCAGGTCCTGCCCGATGACTCCGAAGCCCGTCACCCGCAGTCCGTCGCCGTAGCCCGCGCGCAAGAAGATCGCGCCGCCTTCGGCGATGTCCCAGTCGGTTTCGTCGAAGGGGCCGCTCAGAACCACGCCGTCCAGGTCCTGGGCGGAGTTGGCCGCGAGGCGTCCGCCGATCTCGGCCACGGCCGAGGCCGAGGGCGAGCCCTCCAGATCCTCCACGTCCTCCCCGTCCCAGGCGCGCAGGCAGGGGCCGCCGTCTGCGATCACCAGCCTGCCGTGGAAGGTGCACAACCCCGGAGTGACGCCCTGCTGGTCCAGGTCGGCCACGTGCCGCCAGGCCGGGGGCGAGACGGACTCGTCCAGGCTGTGGAGCTTGCCGTCCGCCGTGGCGGCCACGAGGCAGCCGGTGAGGGCGTCCTTCTCGTACCAGTGCAGGGCCGTGATGTCCGGGCCGCCGGGGGGCGGTTCTGCGGCGCAGACCAGCCCGGGCCTCGTAGCCAGGACGTTGCGCGCCTCCTCGTAGTACATGTTGCGTGCCTCCGAGAGCTGGTTGGGAGCCAGGGCCTCGGGGCCTTGGGAAAGGTCCAGCCCGCCGTCGAAGGTGACGGCGGTGGTGTTCACGGTGCGGTGCTTGACGCTTGATCTCGCCATCGACGCTCCTTGCCAGGGTCGGGGGCGATTATCGCCAGGCGCGCGGGGAAATCCACCCACATAGCGCTATGTGGGCAGAAAGTGCGGGATGGCGGGAGAATTCCGCCGGACGCAAGCGGGGCGGACGGTCAGCCGCGCAGCAGGAAAGCGCCCACGCGGTGCACCACGTCGCGGTCCGCGTGGATTTCCGGGCGCGGGGCCACGGGCCAGTCCCAGGCGTCCAGGGGGTCGGGGAGGGCGAGGCCGGGCAGGGGGTCTTCCCCGCGCGGCCCAGGGGGCCAGGCCGTGTCCGTGAGGAGCAGGCGCACGCCGGGCAGGGCGCGGAGCCAGTCCAGGTGGGCTGCGAGCACGGCGCGGCGGAAGGCTTCCAGCTCTCCGGCCTCGAAGCGTTCCAGGGCTTCCAGGTGTTCCAGGGGGGCCAGGGGGAGCTGGGAGAGGCAGTTGGCGGAGACGGTCAGGTCCGGGGCGAGGTCGCGATAGAGCGCGGGGACCGCCGGGCGGGGGAGGCGTCCCTGGAGAACGTCCTGCCATGTGCCGGTAAGATCCACGGAGTCCAGGCGCACGCCGGGCAGGGACCGGGCGCGCCAGCGCACGCTGAGCGGCTGCACGGCGTCGGCCAGGACCACGCGGCGGAAGCGGGCGGCCAACTCGTCCAGGGGGATGTCCAGCAGGCGGCCGGAGCCCAGGATCAGGGCGGTGTCGCGGCCTTGGCAGGCCCCGGCGGCCTCCAGGATGCGGGCGCGGCAGCGCTCCAGGTGGGGCCGCCAGGCCGCGCGGCAGCGGCGGTGGCGCGCGCCGATGGCCACGGATTCGCGCAGGAGCCCCAGCTTGCGGGCCAGTGCGGGGCAGGGGGTGAGCAGGTGCTCGAGGGCTTCGGCCAGCATGGCGTGTGTGGGCGGGTTGTTTGTTCTCGTCGTGTGCCGTCGCCCCGCGCCATTTCCACGAAGCGCCAGGCCTCGTCCTGGCCGCACGGTGAAACCCGCGAAGCAACTGCCGGGTCCAGGGGGGAGC
>NZ_JBZVFJ010000009.1:0-46362 GCF_058402725.1 Fundidesulfovibrio sp.
ACGATGTACTTTCTCGCGCCGGTGTAGCTCTCCTCGTCCTGGTGGTGGGCCACCAGGGGGTAGGTGCACACGCTCACGATCTCGTAGAAGAGGTAGAGGGTGAAGAGGTTGTCGGCGAAGGCCACGCCCATGGCCCCGAAGAGCGCCAGGGCGAAGCAGGTGTTGAAGCGCGTCTGGGCGTGTTCCTTGAGGCCCCTCATGTACCCGGCCGAGTAGAACACGGCGATGATCCAGAGGAACGAGGCCACCAGGGCGAAGACCATGGAGAAGGCGTCCGCCCGGAAGCTCACGGAGACGCCGGGCAGGATGGAGAAGAGGGTCTGGTGCAGGGTGACGCCCCGGCCCACGGGCGCGGGGGCCACGTCCGGGACCATGGAGGCGATGACGGCGAACATCACCAGCGAGGCCAGGCAGGACCAGCCCTCGCGCACGTCGGGCCTGCGCCCGGAGACCATCACGAGCATGGCCCCCGTCAGGGCGGCCAGGATGGCGTAAAGGGGCCGGGCGGATTCGACGATTTCCATGGACATCCCTCCTACCCCCTAGCCCTTGAGGTCCGCCGGGGCGTCCGTCTCGATGGAGCGGAAGTCCCGGTAGACGGCGATGATGATGGAGAGCGCGATGGCCGCCTCGGCCGCCGCGATGGCCATGACGAAGAGCGCCACGATCTGGCCGGTGGTCTGGTCCGGGGCCACGAAGCGGCCGAAGGCCATGAAGTTCACGCTCGCGCCGCAGAGGATCAGCTCCGAGGAGATGAGCATGCCGATGAAGGTGCGGCGCAGGGCCATGCCGTAGAGCCCGAAGGCGAAGAGCAGCGCCCCCAGGACCAGGTAGGTCTCCAGGTGCTGGCTCAGGCCAAGGAGGTTCATTGCCTGTCCCTCCCCCGGCGCGCCAGGACCAGCGAGCCGAGCATGGCCACGAGCAGGACCACGGAGATCAGCTCGAAGCTCATGGAATAGGTGGTGAGAAGCGACACGCCCACGCGCTCGAGAGTCCCCGGCGCGGGTTGTGCCGGCTGATGGTGCCACTGGGCCGTGGAGGCCGCGAAGAGCAGCGCCGCCGCCACGCCCGCGCTGCAAACGGCCCCCGTGAGCGTGAGGAGTTTGCCCTTGGGGGACTCCGAAGCGGCTTCGGAGGTGTCGGCCAGCATCACGGCGAAGACGATGGTCACGCACACGGCCCCGATGTAGATGAGCACCTGCATGAAGGCCACAAACGGGCTGGAAAGGAAGTAGTAGAGCCCGGCCACCCCCAGGAAGCTGAGGGCCAGGCCCGCGACGGCGCGCACCAGCCTGCGCGCGCCCACCGCCACGCCCGCGCCGAAGAGCGCGGCCAGGGCGAACACCAGGAAGAGAACGCCCGCGAGGGCGTCCTGCGCGGAGCCGGGGGTGGTCATGGGCGCTCCTCCAGACGCTTGATGAGGTCGAAGCGGCAGTCGTCCTCGTCGAAGGCGGCGAGGTTGTAATCCTTGGAGAACATGAGGGCCTCGGTGGGGCAGGCCTCCACGCAGAGGCCGCAGAGGCTGCACTTGGTGAAGTCGAGTTCGTAGCGGGTGAGGGACTTCTGCTTCTGGCCCTCGCGCTTCTCGCCGTCCAGGGAGATGCAGCCCGAGGGACAGGCCTTCTGGCAGGCGTTGCAGACGATGCACTTGTTGGTTCCGGTGCGTTCGTCGAACACCAGGTCGATGTGTCCCCGGTAGCGCGGGGTCATGGGCACGGCCTCGTGGGGGTACTGGAGCGTGACCACGGGCTGGAAGAAGTACCGGATGGTGATGGCCATGCCTGCCAGGAGGCTCCACAGGCCGAGGGCGATGTCCCTGAAGTAGGCGTTCATGGCTACCACACCTTGAGTAGGGCGCTAGTGAGGATCAGGTTGGCGAAGGACAAGGGGATGAGCACCTGCCAGGAGAGGTTGAGCAGTCCGTAGAAGGTGGTGCGCGGGAAGGTCCAGCGGATCCAGATCACGGTGAAGATGATCGCGTAGAGCTTGATGAGGAACCAGTGCAGCCCCGGGAAGAGCCCGAAGGGGCAGCCCCACCCGCCCAGGAAGAGCACGGTGGCCAGGCTCGCGCCCACCACGATGTTGGCGTACTCGCCCATGAAGAACACGCCGAAGCCCATGCCCGGGTATTCGGTGAAGGCCCCGGCGATCAGCTCGGACTCGGCCTCGGCCATGTCGAAGGGGGCGCGGTTGGTCTCGGCCAGCATGCAGGTGAAGAAGATCAGGAAGGCCACGGGCATGAGCGGGCTGGCCGAGAGGCGCAGCACGTTCCAGTGCCAGAAGCCCCCGGCCTGGGCCATGGCCACTTCGTGGAGGTTGAGCGTTCCCGTGATCATCACCACGGTGACCACCACCACGAGCATGGGGATCTCGTAGGCCACGTTCTGGGAGACCACGCGCGCCGCCGAGATCACGGCGTACTTGTTGCGCGAGCCCCACGCGCCCAGCAAGAGCCCCAGCACGTTCACCGAGGCGAAGGCGAACACGGCCAGCAGGCCCAGGTCCAGGTTCCTGGCGGCCAGGCTGTCGGAGTAGGGGATGGTCACGAAGCTCATGACGGCCGGGGTCATCACCAGCACGGGGGCCACGCGGAAGAGGAAGCGGTCGGCCCCTTCGGGGACCAGGAGCTGCTTGCTCATGAGCTTGAGGCCGTCGGCCACGGGCTGGAAGAGGCCGTAGGGCCCCACTTCCTTGGGGCCGATGCGGCGCTGGATGTGTCCGGCCTCCTTGCGCTCCAGCCAGACCAGATAGGCGGCGTTGAACGCGATGAAGCCGATGAAGCCCAGCAGGTAGGCGCCCAGGCGCAACAGTTCCGGATCAGGCATGGTCATGGCGCGTCCTCATGCTCAGCGGTCGATGTCCGGGATCACAAGGTCCAGGCTTCCCATCAGGGCCAGGGCGTCGGGCAGGAGCATGCCCCGGCAGGCCTCGCCGAAGACCAGCAGGTTGGAGAAGCAGGGCGTGCGCAGCTTGAGCCGCCAGGGCGTGGCGGAGCCGTCGCTCACGGCGCGGAAGCTCAAAAGCCCCCGGGCGGTCTCCACGGCGTGCACGTAGTCGCCCTTGGGGGGCTTCACGGATTTGGGCACCTTGGGGGCCATCACCGGCCCTTCCGGGAGGCCGTCCAGGGCCTGTTCGATGATGCGCAGGCTTTCGATGATTTCGTCCATGCGCACCATGTAGCGGGCCATGGAGTCGGCCTCGTGGTAGACGGGCACGTCGAAATCGAAGCGGTCGTAGACGGAGTAGGGCTCGTGGCGGCGCACGTCGTAGGCCAGCCCCGCGCCTCGGGCCACGGGGCCGGTGGCCCCGTACTTGCGGCACATTTCGGCGTCCACGAAGCCGATGTCCTTCAGCCGCTTCACCAGGATGATGTTCTTGGTGACCAGCGCGTGGTACATGGGCATGCGTTCGCGCATGCGCGCCACGAAGGCGCGCGCGCCGGGCACGAAGTTCTCGTCCACGTCGTTGTAGAGGCCGCCGAAGCGGAAGTAGCAGTAGGTGAGGCGCGAGCCGGTGGCGGTCTCCAGAAGGTCGAGGATCTGCTCGCGGTCGTCGAAGGCGTAGAGCAGGGGGGAGAAGCCGCCCAGGTCCAGCACGAAGGCTCCGAACCAGAGCAGATGGCTGGAGATGCGGTTCAGCTCCGTCATGATCACCCGGAGGTACTCGGCGCGCTCGGGCGCTTCGATGCCCAGGGCGCGCTCCACCAGGCAGCAGTGGTTCAGGTTGTAGGCCAGGGCGTGGAGGTAGTCCATGCGCCCGGTGTTGGGGAGAAACTGGGCCCAGGAGCGGTTCTCGCCCATTTTCTCGTGCATGCGGTGGATGTAGCCCAGCACGGGCTCTGCCTCGACGATGTACTCCCCGTCCATGACGAGCTTCACGCGCAGCACGCCGTGGGTGGCGGGGTGCTGCGGCCCCAGGTTCAGGACGAAGCGCTCGTCGCCGGGGCTCTGGGCCAGTTGGTTCATGCGCCGTAATCCTTGCGAAGCGGGTGGTAGTCGGCGTCCTCGGGCAGGAGCAGGGGGATCAGGTAGCCGTGTCCGGCGAAGCGGATGCCGAAGAAATCATGGGTTTCGCGCTCGTGCCAGTGGGCCACGGGGTAGATGTGCTGGATGGTGGGCACTTCCGGGTTGGAGCGCGGCACGCGCACGCGCAGGGCCACGCGGTGCAGCCCCTGGCGGCAGCCGTCCGCGCCGGGGTAGCGGTTGAAGTCGTAGACGGCCTCCATGGAGTCCTCCAGCACGGGGAGCTCCGGTTCGGGGGCCGCCTGGGGCTCGGGTTCCGGCTCGGGCGCGGGCGGGGGCGTCTCTCCTGCGGCCTGGGCGGCCTCCACCGCGGCGTCATGGGCCTCCTTGGCGGCCTTGGCCTTCTCGGCGGCGGCCTTGGCCCGGGCCTTGGCTTTGGCCTCGCGCGCGGCCAGGATCTCCTTGCGCAGGGCCTCCTGCTCGCCCAGCCAGTCGATGCCGGTGACGGTTTCCAGGAAGTAGCCCGCGCAATCCATGATCTCCACGGCCTCCACCAGGGTTTCCGGGGTCAGGGCCGCCTCCAGGTGGACTCCCTGGCGGGCGTGGTCCTTCCGGGCGATCTTCGCGCCGGGCAGGGCGGCGAGGCGTTGTTCGAGCTGGGCGGTGTCCATGTCAGGCGCTCTCCTGCTCGGTGGCCTGGGGCGCGGCGGTCTTCCAGGCCGATTCGGGGGTGACGCGGGGCCAGCGGCGCGTGCCGGTGAGCTTCTCCTCCAGCTTGAGGATGCCCTCGATGAGGGCCTCGGGCCTGGGCGGGCAGCCGGGGATCACCACGTCCACGGGGAAGAGCTTGGAGGCCCCCTCCACCACGGCGTACTGGCCCTTGAACACGAAGGGGCCGCCGGAGATGGCGCAGTTGCCCATGGCGATCACCCATTTGGGCTCGGGCATCTGGTCGTAGAGGGTCTGCACGGCCGGGGCCATCTTGCGGTTGATGGTGCCCGAGACGATCATCACGTCGCTCTGGCGCGGCGAGGGCCGGAAGACCTCGGCACCGAAGCGCGCCAGATCGAAGCGCGAGGCCCCGGTGGCCATCATTTCGATGGCGCAGCAGGCCAGGCCGAAGGTCATGGGCCACAGCGAGTTGGCCCGGCAGAGGTCCAGCAGCCGGTCGAGCCGGGAGAATTGGACTACCGATTGGAGAACGTCTTGCGTTGCCACCGGAACACTCCCTTTTTCCATGCGTAGACGATGACCAGCGAGAGGATGCCCACGAAGAGGAACATTTCGACGAAGGCCTGCAGGTCGCCCACGAGTCCGGGTTTGTTGTAGACCAGGGCCACGGGGAAGAGGAACAGCACGTCCACCGCGAAGGCCACGAACATGAGGGCGTAGAGATAGTACACCGCGCCGAAGCGTATCCAGGCGTCTCCGATGGGGGGAATGCCGCACTCCACCAGCTGGAGCGTGCGGCCCACGGTGTTGCGCGTGGAACGCGGGGCCAGCAGGTGGGCCACCACGAACGGCCCCAGCGCAAAGCCGACGCCTCCGAGAAAGAAGGCTGCGATGTAGAGAAGGTCCAGGGTTTCCTGTTGCGTCACGGCGCATCGCTCCTTTGCTGCATCCCGTTGCGGAGGCAGTGGCCTGCAAACGGATGATCATAATCCAGAGCAGGATTCAGGCAACACGATTCCACACGGCAAGAGCACGCTTGCCGGTCCGGTTCGCTTCCAAACGCCTTACAATCCGTGAAAGAGATATGGGCAAGCGTCCGCCGGGTGCGTCGCGTGGGAGAACGCGACGGGCTCCGGAGCAGGGGCGCTTTGTCTTCTCAGCAGGTATTAAATGGAAGCATGCACCAGGACCATGGGTTATGCAACAAGAAATTCACATTTTATCGCAACCTTCCGTTTTGACACACCCCCCGGACAGACTGAAACAGTGCCGGGAGGCAAGGCAGGCGCTGGGCGAAATCCGCCCGGGCGAACGCCCGGGGGCTCTCTCGGAAGGCTCCGGTCCGGGACGTGAGGGCGCGGGCTGTGTCGGGATGATCCAATGGGCGTGACGCGGAAGGGCTGAGAAAAATCGCTATGGCAGGCTTGGCCGAGGGGCGCTCGGGAGCGTGCCGGGGGGGGCTCGCCGGGACGCGGGCACTGCAAAGCGGGCTCCCCGTGCGCGCGGGGAGGCGCATGCTCGACCTGGGCAGGCTCCCAGGCGTCCGGAGGGCTCCCCGTGCGCGCGGGGAGGCGCAGGCTGGGGCTACTGCGTCTTCGGCAAGGTGGTGGGGCTCCCCGTGCGCGCGGGGAGGCGGCGCGCACGCGAAGATCCGCTCGCGCTTGTCTCAGGGAGCCGACGCCGCGCGTCAGGCGCGCCGCGCCGCGCCCTGCACCAGGTCGGCGGCGAAGAGGGCCACGTCGGCGCGTCCGGCCGTGAAGGCCCGGGCCATTTCCTTGCCCGTGGCCGGGTCGGCGAAGCGTTCCAACTGGGCGCGGAGCAGGGCGGGGAGGTCGTCCCGGCCGGGCATGCCCGCGTCCAGGAGCCCTGCGCGGGCCAGCTCGAAGATGTAGAAGGGGCGCGAGGGGTTCATGTAGAGCGAGGGCACGCCCAGGATGCAGGCTTCCGAGGCCGTGGTGGCCCCCTCCGTGACCACGTGGCGCGCGAACGCCAGGATGTGGTGGAAGTCCTCGGGCGCGATGGCCGGGGCCAGGGGGCGCAGTTCTTCGGGCGGGTTGCCCTCGGGCACCACGAGCACGCGGCCGCGCCCCTGAAGCAGGCGCACGAGTTCGAGCTTGGTCTCCAGGCTGGCCGTGCGGGCCTTGAGGTCGTGCCCGGCCTCCCAGGAGGAGAAGCGCACCACCGCGTAGCCCGCGCCGGGGTCGAGCCCGTAGCGGGCGGGCGCGGCCGGATCGGGCGCGAAGCGGGCCGGGTGCATGTAGGAGAGTTCGTGCAGGCCCGGGTAGCGCACCTGCTTGGGGCCCAGGTCGCGCGGGTAGCCTTGGGGCGTGGCGATCACGCTGGCCAGGGGGTGGCTCACGCGGTTCTCCAGGCCTGCGGTGTCCGTGTCGTCGAAGACCACGCAGGGCCTTCCGGCCAGCCGGGCGGCCGGGGCCGTGAGCGCGCCGCCGATGGCCGCGCACACGTCCACCCGCTCCCGCACGAGCAGCGGGGCCAGGGCCAGGGTGCGCCGGGCCAGCTCCAGGGCCAGCCCCGCCGCGCCGGGCCGCCTGCGCCCGATCACCCGGGCCGCGTCGCCCTGGGCGGCCAGGAGCCGGGCCACGATGGGCATGTCGCGGGAGGTGTAGAGCACCCGGTGGCCGCGCTCCCGCCAGATGACGGCGGGGTTCCTGAAAAAGTGCACGTGCCCGGGGTGGCCCAGGTCCACCAGGATGTTCATGGGGCGCTCCCGTGGGGCGTTGCTGGCCGGATGAGGGTCACGGCCAGGCTTCGCGGGCGCGCGCCGGGGGCCGGGGCGGCGGTCACGGCGCGAAGATGCCGCGCCAGGCGGCCAGTTGGCAGGTCTTCCAGGCGGCCTCGGCCCCGGAGGGGGGCTGGGCCATGGGGTCGATCACGCCGGGGAAGAGGCGGCGGACATCCTCGAAGCTGCGTGCCGTGAGGTCGCGCCAGCCGGGCTCGGCCATCCACTGTTCGGCCGGGGTGGCGAAGCCCAGCTTGTCCTTGCGGCCCAGGATCTCCGGGATGGTGTAGCGGCCCAGGGCGCGCTTCTGAAGGAGCTTGGTCTCGCCCCGGTCGATCTTCAGCTCCTCGGGCAGGCCCAGGCAGTATTCCACCAGACGGTAGTCCAGGTAAGGCACGCGGGCCTCCAGGGAGAAGGCCATGGAGTTGCGGTCCTCCATGCGCAGGAGGTGTTCGAGCTTGAAGCGGAAGTGGGCGCAGAGGCTCTCGTTGAGGCCGTTGACCGCGAAGAATTCCCGGTAGATGCGGCTCTTCTCGATGTGGGCTTCGAAGAAGCCCCGGTCCACCAGGGGGCTGGCCTTGTGGAGGAGGGCCTTGCGCACGGGGCCGGGCAGGGCCTGGAAGGCCAGGGTCTGCACGGCGGAGAGGTGCTGGCGGCGCGTGAGCACGTGCCACAGCTCCCGGGTGAAGCGGCCGAGCTTCAGGCGTCTGAGCAGTCCGTAGAGGTTGAAGCCGTGGAAATACTGATAGCCCGCGAAACTCTCGTCGCCGCCCTGGCCGTCCAGGAGCACGGTGACGCCGTGCTGGCGGGCCAGGCGCATCACCTCGTACTGGGCGTAGAAGGAGGGGCCGGTGGTGGGCTCGTCGTTGGCGCGCACGAAGTCGTGGAGGTCGGCCAGGGCCTTGGCCCCGGTGGGGAAGGCGCGCAGGCTCCTGAAGGGGAAGCGCCGGTTGAGGGCGTCCACGAAGCCGGTCTCGTCCACGGGGTGGCCCGGGTAGGCGGCCGTGAAGCAGGGGTAGCCCCGGGGGGCGTCCAGGCGCTCGAAGAGCACGCCCGTGAGCACCGAGGAGTCCAGCCCGCCCGAGAGGCACGAGCCCACGGGCACGTCGGAGCGCATCCTGAGCCGGGCCGCCGAGACGAAGAGCTCCTCCACGGCGCGGGCGGCGCGCTCCGGGTCGGTCTCGGTCCCCTTGTCCAGGAAGTCGCGCGGGTCCCACCAGGCGTCCGCGCGCAATCCCGAGGCGTCGGCCGTGGCGCGGCAGCCCTTGGGGATGCGCCGGACGGACTCCAGGAACGTTTCGTCGTGCACGTCGGTGCGGTTGAAGACCAGGAAGTCGAAGAGGGCCTGCTGGTCCACGCTCCGGGAGAGGCCGGGGACTTCCAGGAGGGCCTTGGTCTCGGAGGCGAAGAAGAGCGTGCCGTCCTGGACCGCGTAGTAGAGGGGCTTCACGCCCATGCGGTCGCGGGCCAGGAAGAGCGACTTGTCCCGGCTGTCGTAGACGGCGAAGGCGAACATGCCGTTCAGGCGGTGCAGGCAGTCCGGCCCCCAGTGGAGGAAGGCGGCCAGGAGCACCTCGGAGTCGGTGCGGGTGCGGAAGGTCCGGCCCAGGGCGGCCAGCTCCTGGCGCAGCTCGATGTAGTTGAAGATTTCCCCGTTGAAGACCATCTGATGGCGGCCGTCGGGGGATGCGAAGGGCTGGCGGCCGTCGCGGGAGAGGTCGATGATGGCCAGGCGGCGGTGTCCCAGGGCGCAGACGCCGTCGGAGAACAGGCCTTCGTCGTCGGGGCCGCGATGGCGCATGGCCTGGCCGAAGCGGGCCACCAGGTCCGCGTGCTCCGGGGGCAGCCCGCGGGGGTTGAACGCGCCGCTTATGCCGCACATGGTCTTGTCCGGCTCATTCGCCCCTGATCTCCCGCAGCTCCTCTTTGGAGGGGTAGCTGACGAGCACGGCGCGGCGTCTGCCGTGGAAGACGAACATGGCCCCGGCGGCTGCGGCCGAGGCTCCGCCTTCCGCGAGGGCCTGCCTGAGGTCCTGGGTGGAGCCCGCCCCTCCGGCCGCGATGACGGGGATCTCCACGGCGCGGGCCACGCTCTGGATCAGGGGGATGTCGTAGCCCTGCATGGTGCCGTCGCGGTCCACGGAATGGACCATGATCTCGCCCGCGCCCGCCTGTTCCATGCGCCGCGCGGTCTCCACGGGGTCTTTGGAAACGGCCTTGGAGCCGCAGCGCGTGCGCACCTCGGGCTTGCCGAACCAGTTCTTCTTCACGTCCAGGCTCACGCACACCGACTGGCAGCCGAAGTCGCGGGCGATGGCGGAGACGAGGTCCGGGTTTTCCAGGGCGTGGGTGTTCAGGCAGACCTTCTCGGCACCGGCCTCCAGGATGCGCCGGGCGTCCTCGACGCTCCGGATGCCGCCGCCCACGCCGAAGGGCATGAGGCACTGGTCGGCCACCTGCTGCACCAGTTCCAGGGGGGGCAGGCGGTGTTCGCGGGTGGCGTCGATGTCTAAGATGATCAGCTCGTCCACTTCCTTGGCGTCGAAGATTTTCACGGTGTTGATGGGGTCGCCCAGGTAGCGGTGACCGGAGAAGCGCTCGCCCTTGACGAGGCCGCGCCCGGAGAGCAGCAGCACGGGGATGACGCGCGCAAGGAGCATCAGGCGCGCTCCGCGAAGTTCTTGAGCATCTGCAGTCCGTGATGGTGGCTCTTTTCGGGGTGGAACTGCACGCCGCGCACGTTGCCCTGCTCCACGGCGGCGGCGAAGCGCTGCCCGTAGTCGCACCAGGCGGCCACGTCGGCGGGGCGGTCGGGGAAGACGGCGTAGGAGTGCACGAAGTAGTAGCGCAGGGCGGGGTCGATGTCCGTGAAGAGCACGGAGTCGCCCCGGCGCTCCACCTTGTTCCAGCCGATGTGCGGGATGCGCAGCTTCTCGGGGGCCCGGGAGAAGTCGAAGCGCCGCGTCGCGCCCTGGATGAAGCCCAGGCCCGGTCCTTCGCCTTCCTCGCTGCGTTCGGTGAAGAGCTGCATGCCCAGGCAGATGCCCAGGATGGGGACGCCGCGGGCCAGCACGGCGTGGCGCAGGGCCTCCACGAGGCCGCGCTCGCGCAGGTTCTTCATGCCCGCGCCGAAGGAGCCCACGCCCGGCAGCACGAGCTTGTCGGCCCGGGCCACGTCCTCGGGGGAGTCGCTGATGCGGGCCTCGATCTTGAGCCGGTGGAACTTCATGAGCACCGAGCGCAGGTTGCCGAGTCCGTAGTTGACGATGACCACCATGGCGCGTTCCGGGGCTAGTAGATGTACTTGTAGTACAGGATTTTGGGCACCAGCCCCAGCTTGAAGCCCAGGGTGATGGGCGTCTTCAGGGCGCGCATGCAGGGGTAGAGCGTGGGATAGTCCTGGAAGGAGCGGCGCGGCGCGGCCATGATGGCCTCGAAGTCGGCCATGGAGAGCCCCAGCTTCTCCATGGTGTACTCCACGATGTCCATGTTCAGCGGGTAGGGCTCCTCGCGCAGGATGCGCAGGGCCTCGGCGCGCTCCATGGTCCCGGAGCGGATGCGCGCGGAGAAGGAGAGCTTGCGCTTGTCGATGCCGAACTTGAAGGGCAGCAGGTAGGACTGGAAGAACTTGGTGTAGAGCGACTCGTGGTGGTGTCCGCCGTAGTCTTCCCAGCCCACCTCGCGGGCGAGGAGCTCCCCGGCCTTCTTCTTGTCGTAGTCGAAGTAGTTGAGCAGCGGGGAGACTTTGATGCGCTTGAGGGCCATGTAGTAGAAGAGCCCGGGCAGGGAGAGCACGGGCACGCTCGTGCGCGACGAGCCCGAGAAGCGCTTGTGCACGCTGCGGATGTAGGAGCCTTCGAAGTAGGTCCAGGTCTTGGGGACGATGCCCTCGGTGCGGAAGGAGTGGCCGATGAGGATGTGCTTCACGCCCTCGGCGTCGGCCATCTGGTGGAGCACGGCGTGGATGGCCATGTCCGTGGGAATCTCCGCGTCCGAGACCGAGGCCTTGAGGAAGGAGATCTGCAGCTTCTTGAAGTCTTCCCAGTCCACCACGTGGGTGTGCAGGTCCACGTTGAGGCGGCTCACCGAGTTCTCGATGTTGCGCACCGCCACTTCGGAGTTCCAGCCGTTGTCGAAGTGCACGGCCAGGGGGCGCAGCCCCAGCTTCACGGCCTGGTAGAGGGTGTAGGTGCTGTCCACGCCGCCGGAGACGCCCACGATGCAGTCGTAGTCCTTGCCCTTGCCCTGGGCCTTCACGCGCTCCACCAGCTGCTCCAGGCGTCGCCGGGCCTCGGGTCCGGCGGGGTACTGGCGCTCCATTTCCTCGTGGATGCGGCAGAACTGGCAGACCCCCTCGTCGTCGAAGACGATTTCGGGGATGGTGGTGTCGTAGACGCAGCGGGAACAGACCCTGAGCCCCTCCGGGGAGACCGGAGCGGCGGAGGGGACAGGGACGGCGGCGGGGGCGGCAGCGGCGCTCAACGGGGCCTCAGCTCGCGGCCTTGCGCACGGCGGCGCAGACGATGTCCTGGTCTTCCGGCGTGAGATACGGCCCCATGGGCAGGCTGAGCACCTGGGCGCTGGCCTTTTCGGAGACGGGGAAGTCGCCCGGCTTGTGGCCCAGGCGGGCAAACGCCGTCTGGAGGTGCAGGGGGCGCGGGTAGTAGACGGCCGTGGGCGCGCCCGCTTCCTTCAGGGCGGCCTGCAGGGCCTCGCGGCGCTCCGTGAGGACGGTGTACTGGGCCCATGCGCTCCTGTACCCCTTGGGGATGCAGGGGACGGTCACGCCGGTTCCGGCCAGGCCCGCGTCGTAGCGGGCGGCCGCGGCCTGGCGCAGTTCCACCTCGGCGGGGAAGGCCTCCAGCTTGGCCAGCAGGATGGCGGCCTGGAGGGTGTCGAGCCTCGCGTTCACGCCGATGCGCACGTTGTCGTACTTGTCCGAGCCCGCGCCGTGCACGCGCAGGGACTTGAAGACCCTGGCCAGTTCCGCGTCGTCGGTGAACACTGCGCCGCCGTCGCCGTAGCAGCCAAGGGGCTTGGCCGGGAAGAAGCTAGTGGCCCCCACGTGGGCCAGGGAGCAGGCCTTGCGCCCGTCCAGCTCGCCGCCCAGGCCCTGGGCCGCGTCCTCGATGACGGTCAGGCCGTGGGCCTTGGCCACGGCGTTGAGGCGCGGGTAGTCGGCGGGCAGGCCGAAGAGGTCCACGGCGATGACGGCCTTGGGCGTGAGCCCTTCCCGGGCCTGCGCGGGCAGGGGGTGGGCCTTGGCGTCGCCGGTCTTGAGGGCCGTGACGGCGCGCTCCAGGGCGTCGGGGTCGATGTTGAAGGTGCGCGGGTCGATGTCCACGAAGACCGGCGTGGCCCCGAGCAGGCTCACCACCTCGGCGGTGGCGATGAAGGTGAAGGGGGTGGTGAACACGGCGTCGCCGGGTCCCACGCCCAGGGCCATGAGGGGCAGAAGCAGGGCGTCTGTGCCCGAGGCAACGCCCACGCAGGCCTTGGTCCCGACGTAGGCGGCCAGTTTTTCTTCCAGTTCGGCCACTTCGGGGCCGGAGATGTATTTGCCGTGGGCCAGGACGGCGTCCATGCGCTCGCGGATGCGGGCTTCGAGACGCCGGAACTGTTCTTTGAGGTCGACGAAGGGGATCATGGCGGGAGCTTCCTTTTGGGCGCGTGCGGCGCGCGCACATCTAAGCCCGGCGCGCGGCCCCGGTCAAGTGCTCCCGGAAGGGACGGGCCCGGCGCTCATTGACACGGCGGGGGCTATGAGGTCAAAGACCGGCCCATGCGAACCGATCGTGCGTCCCTGGAGGATCTGTTCCGGCGTCCCGGCGTCCACATGTGGCTCCAGGCGGCCCTGGTGGTGGCGGCCGGAGCGCTCCTGGCGGCTTTCTCGGAGCGCATCTACGTGAACAACGGCCTGGGCTGGGACGGCGGGGTCTACGCCCACCTGGCCCTGCGCTTCGACGAATTCCTGGCCACGGGCGCGACGCCCTATCCGGTGAGCTATTTCCGCTACCTGCCCAGCGCGCTTGTCTTCCTGGCCATGAAGGCCGCAGGCGCGGCCATGACCGTGCCGGGCGTGATCGCGGCGTTCCAGGCGGTGAACATCGCGCTCTACGCCCTGATGGCCCTGGCCTGGAACGGCGTCGCCAACACCCTGGGCATCGGCCTGCGGGGGCGCTGGACGGGGTTCGTGTTCCTGTTCGTCAACTACGCGGTGCTCAAGTTCTCCTTCTACTATCCCACGCTCACGGACACCCACGGCCTGGCCTTCGCCACGTTCATGCTCTGGGCCTACGTGTCCGGGCGACGCTGGACGCTGGCGCTTGTCTCGGCGGCGGGCCTTTTCGTCTGGCCGGTGCTGCTTCTGGCGGGGGCGTGCCTGCTCCTCTTCCCCCGGCGGGATCTCTCCGGAGGGGAAGCCCGGCCCTGGCTGGGGGGCGCGGCCGCCCTGGCGGGCCTGGGCGCGGCGACGCTGAACGCGTGGCCCCTCAATATCGAGGGGATCGAGCAGGTGTTCTACACGATCCTCCCGCTGACCTTCGCGCTGTCGTTTGCCTATCTGGGCTGCCTGCTGCTGGCCGTCTGGGGGGCGCCGGGGCTCCTGGACGCCTCGCGCTCGGGCCGGGAGATGCGCCGGGCCGCCCTGCTACTGGCCCTGGGAGGGGCGTGCCTGTTCCTGATGGCCCGGTACGCTCCGGGGACGGGCGGGGCGCTCAAGAACTACGCGCGGGAGGTCCTCCTGCACGGCTCGCGCAGGCCCCTGGAGTTCCTGGTGGCCCACACGCTCTACCTGGGGCCGGTGTGGCTGGTCGCGCTGTGCATGCCCCTGCGCGCCGGGGCGGGCGTGGCCCGCCTGGGCTGGGGCATGGCCCTGGCCGTGACGCTCCTGGGCTTCCAGGCCGTCAACCCGCTCACGCGCCAGTGCATCGTCATCCTGCCGTTCCTGGCGCTTCTGGCCGTGCTGGCTCTGGAGGGGCTGCGTCCGGGGCGGTGGTTCCTGGCGGGCCTCACCCTGCTGGGCCTGCTGCTCTCCAAGGTGTGGTACCGCATCAACTACAACGTGGACACCACCGTCTCCGGCGAGGTCAATCCCGTGTTCTGGCCGCGCTTCACCGACAGCACCGGCTACTACATGCAGACCCCGGACTACGCCGTGCAGGGGGCTTTCCTGCTGTTCTGCACGGCCTTCCTCTATCTGTATTTCCGCACCGTCCCCCGCGCGCCGGAGGGCGATGCGCCCCAAGGAGGGCGCCGTGCGTCCTGAGCTGCTTGCCTTCCTGCGCTGTCCCGAGGACGGCTCGACCCTGGACCTGCTGCCCGTGGAGCACTCCCGCGACAGGGAACCCGGCGACGTGGCCTTCGGCCTGCTGCGCTCCGCCGGGGCCAGACGCTTCTATCCCGTGCTGGCGGGCGTGCCGGTGATGCTCCCGGGCAGCGTGCCCCCGGAGCTTCTGGAGCGCGCCTCCCTTGAAGGGGCGGACCGCGAAGCCTGCCGGGCCTGCCTGAGCGCCCCGGGCGAAGGCTTCTCCTTCTCGGGCGAGTGGCGCGAGTTCTTCGATCGCGGCGTCACGCGCACGTGGGGCTGGCTCACCACGGAGCGGCTCTCCATGGCCCTCCTGGAGGCCGGCGTGGACGAGGCCTTCTTCCCGGGCAAGACCGTGCTGGACGCCGGATGCGGCCACGGCCTGCTCACCGGGGGCTTCGCCTCCCTGGGCGCGGTGACCGTGGGGCTCGACTACTCCGAGTCGCTCTTCGCGGCCGAGGCGCGCAGGCAGTCGCCCGACGTGCACTTCGTGCGCGGCAGCGTGCTGGCCCCGCCCCTGGCCCCCGACGCCTTCGATCTGGTCTATTCGAGCGGCGTGCTCCACCACACCCCGGACACCCGCGAGGCCTTCCGGCGCATCGCCGCCCTGGCCCGGCCCGGCGGCCTGCTCTACGTCTTCCTCTACCGCTGGACCCTGGAGCCCCTGCCCTTCGCCTACAACGCGGTCACCGAGGCCCTGCGCCTGGTGGTCAGCCGCCTGCCCGAGCGCTGGCAGCGCCGCGCCGTGGCGGCCTTCACGGCCCTGGCGGCCCCGGCCCTCAGGCTGGCGGGCGACTACCAGAAGCGCAGCCGCGACGAGTTCTTCGTGAGCGTCTACGATTCCATCACCCCCCGCCACGCCCGACGCCACACGCCCACGGAACTGGCCTGCTGGTTCTTCGAGAACGGCTACGGACCGGCGGCCCTCACCCACTGGGACAACCACAACGGCTTCGGCATGGCCGCCCGGCGCGTCCCCCAGGAGCGCACCCCCGGCGTCAACTACGGCCAGGGGCGCTCGGGGCGTCGCCGCTGGCGGTAGGGCTCTCCCATGATCCAGGCGGACGACCCCAGGCCCGTGGTGGCGCACTTCGTGCGCAAGTCCACCCATTTCCGGGCCAGCTTCATCAAGAACCAGGTGGAGAGCCACCGGCGCTACCGCCCCGTGCTGGCCTTCCGGGAACTCTCCCGGCGCGACGACGGCGGCTTCGCCGCCTTCGACCTGGAAGGCTTCCCCTGCCTGGACCTGAGCCCAGGCCACACCTGGCTGGAGGAGCAGCTTTTCCGGCGGTTCTTCCGCATCGGCCGCCGCGACGTGGACCGCGCCCTGGAGTTCCTGCGCGCCAGCAACGCCACAATGCTCCACTTCCACTACGGCACCGACGCGGGCATGTACGCCCAGGTGATGCGCCGCTCGGGCCTGCCCAGCGTGGCCTCCTTCTACGGCTACGACTGCAGCTCGTTCCCGCGCATGCTCTGGGGCTACGGCGGCCGGTTCCTGCGGGCCACGGTGTTCCGGCACGCCACGCGGGTGCTGGCCATGAGCCGGGACATGGAGCGACTGCTCCTGGAAGCGGGGTGTCCTCCAGAGAAGATCGTGGTGCACTACTACGGCACCGACGTGGACCGCTTCCTCCTGCCCGAGGACTTCGAGCGCCCCGTCCGCGAGGCCCCGGTGCTCCTCACGGTCTCCTCGCTCCAGCCCTACAAGGGGCATCTCTTCCTGCTCAAGGCGCTGGCGAAGCTCGCGGCCTCGGGCGGTCCCGATTTCCGCCTGCGCATCCTGGGCGACGGCGAGCTGGCGGGAGATATCCGGGACTTCGTGGCGCGAAACGGCCTGGAGGACCGCGTGACCATGCTGGGCATGCTGGAGTACGCCTCCGGGGCCTTCATGGAGGAGTTCCGCCAGGCCGACGTGCTCTGCCACACCAGCGTGACCACCCCCGACAACGTGCAGGAGGGCATCCCCGGAGCGCTCATCGAGGGCATGGCCTCGGGGCTGCCCGTGGTCTCCACCTGCCACGCGGGCATCCCCAGCGTGGTGGAGACGGAGCGCACCGGGCTCCTGGTGCGCGAGTGGGACGTGGACGCCCTGGCCGACGCCCTGGCCCGGGTGCTCACCTCGGCGGAACTGAGGCGCTCCCTGGGCCGGGCCGCGCGCCGCCACGCCGTGGACCACCTGCGGCTCGAGGACCGGGAGCGGCATCTCGAGGCGCTCTACGACCGGCTGCGCGCCGAAGCCGGGGACCCTGACGCCCCGCGCTGACCCGATCTTTCCGCCGCCGGCCCTCCGCCGTCGGCCCAGTTTCGCGTATCGTTCGCCCCGCAGCGTCCGGACGCCCCGCACTGGGGATCGTCAGCCCGGTGAACCCGGACACGCCTCGCCGACCTTTCCTCACTCTTCCAGAAGCACCCGCTCGTAGGCCGGGACCACGGCCGACACGTCGAAGCGAGCCCGCACGCTTTCGCGCACGGCCTCGCGGTCGAAGGGGTGTTCCACGGCCCGGAGCAGGGCGCGGGCCAGGGCCTCGGGATCTCCCGGGGCGGCGGTGAAGCCCGTCACGCCCTCCTCCACGATCTCGCGCACGCCGCCCGGACAGCGGAAGGCCGCCACGGGCGCGCCGCAGGCCCCGGCCTCCAGGAGGGCGTTGGGGAAGGGGTCGTAGGAGGAAGAGAGGGCCACGGCCCGGGCGCGGGCCATGAAGGCGTGGGGGTTGGCCGCGAAGCCGGGCATGTCCACGCGGTGGGCGATGCCGAGATCGCGGGCCAGGGCCTCCAGGGAAGGGCGCAGGGGGCCGTCGCCCAGGAGCGCCAGGCGGGGGAAGTCGCGCGGCAGCAGGGCGTAGGCCTTGAGGAGCAGGTCGAAGCGCTTCTGTAGGGCGAAGCGTCCGGCGGCCGTGACGAAGGGTTCGCCGGGCAGTCCGGGGACCGCCTCGCGCCCGGCGCGGGCCACGCCGTCCACGTCTACGGGGTTGGGCAGCACGCGCATGCGCGTCGGGTCCAGGCCGTAGTCGCGCACGAACTCGTCCTTCATGTCCAGGGACTGGCAGACCATCAGGTCCAGGACCGGGTAGACCCGGCGCGTGAGGGCGTCGAAGAGCCCGGGGAAGCGCAGCTCCTGGTGGGA
Organism: Fundidesulfovibrio sp.; assembly: GCF_058402725.1. Classification (NCBI taxonomy): domain Bacteria; kingdom Pseudomonadati; phylum Thermodesulfobacteriota; class Desulfovibrionia; order Desulfovibrionales; family Desulfovibrionaceae; genus Fundidesulfovibrio; species Fundidesulfovibrio sp. Next base: position 17,808 of record NZ_JBZVFJ010000009.1, read on the forward strand.
ATGGCTCAAGAGCGAGGTTTCGCGCCCGATGAGCCGCGTGCCCCGGGGCAGGAAGGGCTTGCACAGGCCCAGGAGCAGGTTCAGGTGGCTGTGGGTGGCCATCACGGCGTGGGGGCGCACGCGGCGGATCAGGCGGATCATGGCCGGGGGGGCGGTCGCGTGGTTCTTGCAGCCCATCTCCACCACGGGGAAGTCCGGGGGCAGGGCGTCGCGCAGGGGGCCTCGGCGCACGGTGAGGGCCAGCAGGGGGTCTATGCGCGCGCGGTCCAGGCGGGGCAGGAGCACGGTGAACACCCGCTCGGCCCCGCCGATGTCCAGGGAAGGGATGAAGAAGAGGATCTTGCGGGCCATCAGGTCGTTTTCTCCCGCGCGCCCCGGGCCAGGGAGGCGTAGAGCGCGGCGTAGTCCCGGGCCACGCGGTCCCAGGAGTGGTCCCTGGCGAAGTCGAGGCGCGCGCGCAACGCCTCGGGGGCGTCGGGCGCGCCGAGGGTCTCGCGCAGGGCGCGGGCCATGGCCGCCTCGTCGCCCAGCGGGCAGACGCGGGCCACGCCGGGGCGGGCCACGTCGCGCACGCCCGGGGCGTCGAAGCAGACCAGGGGCAGCCCGGCGGCCAGGGCTTCCAGGAGCACGATGCCGAAGGTTTCCAGGAGCGAGGTCATCACGAAGGCGTCGGCGGCCTTGTAGAGATCGAGCAGGGCGTCGGGGGGCAGGGAGAAGTCCCTGGACGGCGCGCCCAGCTCCTCAACGAGCACCAGCCTGCGGCGGCGCTCCGGGGCCAGTGCGGAGGCGTCCAGGGTCGAGACGCCGCGTCCTGCCACCACCCACCATGCGTCGTGTCCGGCGTCCAGGAGCCCGTCCAGAAGCCCGGGAATGATCCGGTAGTTCTTCTTGGGGTGGTTGCGCCCCACGGTAAGGAGCACCTTGGCGTCCCCCGGGATGCCGTGGGCGGCGCGCACGGCCTGGCTGTCGCGCGGCGCGCCCAGGCGCTCCACGTCCACGCCGTTTGGGATGCGCGCAATGCGCTCCCCGGGCGCGCCCAGGGCCAGGTATTCGCGGGCCACGGTCTCGCTGATGGCCACCAGGGCGTCGTAGCGGGGGTATCCCCGCTCGATGAGCCGGGCCAGGGCGGGGTCCAGGCGGTAGCCGTAGCCGATGTCGGGCTCTGCCTGGATGTCCTCGCCGGAGCAGCGCAGCACGGCGGGCACGCCCAGGCGGGCGAAGAGCCCGGAGAGGTAGGCCCCGTAGGGGTAGCCGCCGTTGACCTGCCAGACGTCGTAGCGCAGGCGCAGCTGCTCGGCGGCCACGAAGGCGCAGACGGCCCACTTGCTCAGGGGGTAGGTCTGGCGGACCTTGTAGAGCCGGGGAAAGGCGCGCAGGCGGTAGGGCGGACGGAAGGGCAGGCGGCCCGGGCCGCAGCAGTAGAGGCTGACGTGGTGCCCGGCCAGGGCCAGGCGCTGCGAGACGTTGTGCACGCAGACTTCCAGGCCGCCCAGGCTGTCGGCGAAGTGGTGGCAGAGTTGGGCGATTTTCACGGTGCTTGCCTGGGGCGGGCTTATGGCACAGCCCCGGCGGGGTGTAAATCGCGGGGGCTTCGCGCGGGCGCGGGGCCTGGGTGTCTGCGGCGGTCCAGACCAGTTGGTCGCCCGGGGGCTTTGCGCGGGCGCGGGGCCCGGGCCGTGTCGCGGGACTAGCCGGACATCCCTGCCGCTTCGCGCAGCCGCTCCACGTACTGGGCGTCGATCACCCGCGTGGCGGCCTGGTCCAGGATGTCCCGGGAGGCCCTTCCGCGCGCCTCGGGGGTGAACGCCAGGCAGTCCTGAACGCAGCGCGCCCAGGCCTCGGGCTCCAGGGGCCGCACGAAGCCGTTCACGCCGTCTCGCACCCAGCGGTCGAACACGCCGGGGATGGAGTTGGTCACGCAGGGCGTGCCGCAGGCCAGGGCCTCCAGCACCGGGGTGCCCAGGGCCTCGTAGGTGCTGGGCATCAGGTAGGCGTCGGCGGCGCGGTAGAGGTCCTCCGGGCGCTCCACGAAGCCCGGGCGCAGGCTCACGCGGTGCGCAAGGCCCATGGCGGCCGCGTCGCGTTCGATCTCCCTGAAATAGGCCTGCTGGCGTTGGGCCAGCGGCCCCGTCTCCACCAGCGGCCCGGCCAGGAGCAGCCGGAAGCGCTCCGGCAGCCTGGCCAGCACGTCCAACAGGAAACGCTGGTTCTTGAGCTTGCGGAACTTGGCCACGTAGACCAGCAGCGCGTCCCCCGGAGCCATGCCGGGCCAGGCGCGTTGGCGCAGCGCGTCACGGTCGGAGAGGTCGAAACGGTGGCGCGCCTCGTCCACGGGGTTGGGGCGGCACCAGATGCGCTCCTCGGGGATGCCGTGGCGGCGGCATACGTCGGCCAGCAAGGGCGAGATGCACACCATGAGCGAGCGTCGGGGGAAGCCCGGCCCCAGCAGCCGGGAGACGATCCAGGGCTCGTACTGGCGCGGGTCGTCGGCCAGGTTCACCAGTTCCACCAGGCAGGGCTTGTCCTTGAGCTTGGCCCAGGTGAGCGCCGCCGCCGTGACGTGGTTGTTGCCGAAGACGTGGAACACGTCGAAGCGCGCGCTCCTGGGCGCGAGCCAGCGCCAGACGGCCGTGGCCTCCAGGAGGTAGTCGGCGCGGGAGGCGGCCACGTTGAAGAGGTAGCGGGCGCGGGAGACGGGGCGGTCCTCGCCGGGGTCGCCCTGATGCAGGCCGCTCACCTTGCGGGCGATGCGCGTCACGCGCGAGCCCTCGTGGACGTAGGCGAGGCACTCGTTGTGGGTGACGGAACTCGTGAGCACTTCGTAGTCGGCGGCCCCGGAGGCGGCGAGGCGGCGGTAGGTGGCGTGGGCGCGCAGGGCCGAGCCCGCGTACTCGGGCGGAAACTTGGAGCTGGCCACCAGCACGTTCACGGGGCGGTGCGCGCCGGGCATGGGCCTAGACCGCGGCGTGGAAGACGAGGCTGTCGTCGAACCCGGCCAGCAGGGCGCAGGGGGGCACGCGCACGCGGCATTTGGGGTCGAGGGGGTTGAGCGAGAAGGAGGTGGGGATGAAGCGCGCCGAGAGGCCGTGGCGGGCCAGCAGGGCGGCGATGTCCTTGCGGCGGTAGTGGCGCAGGTGGGTGGGGTCCTGGCTGATGGCCGGGGGCAGCCCGCCCAGGGCCACGCGCACCCGGGAGATGAAGGAGACCACGTTGGGCACGCTCAGGAGGAGGGTCCCGCCCGGGCGCGTGACGCGCCGCAGTTCGCGCATGTAGTTGTCCGGGTCGGCCAGGTGTTCGAGCACCTCGAAGGAGACGCAGAGGTCGAAGGAGGCGTCGGGGAAGTCCAGCGCGTCGCGCTCCAGGTCGAGCTTCTGGACCTTCTCGCACAGGGGCGCGGCCAGGGCCAGGGCCTCGGCGGAGATGTCGGCGGCGCACAGGGGCCCCGCGCCCTCGGCCTGGAGGAAGGACAGCCAGCGTCCGGTGCCGGGTCCCACGTCCAGGCAACGTTTGCCGGGCAGGGAGAGGGCGCGCAGGAAAGCGGCGATGGCGCGGTCCTTGTGGCCCAGGCTCGCGGCGTCGAAGCGGTAGGCGGCTTTGGCCTGGGCGGCCAGGCGCTGGTCGAAGCGGGTTTCGACGGCACGTTTCACGGGGGCTCCTGGTTCTCCGAAGGTGTGCTCCAGCTTAGGCCAAAGTCCGGGGGCTGGTCAAACGGCGCGCCTTGCCTCGCCCGGTGCGATGGGTTAGGCCGTGGGCCATGGCTGAACGGCGGGCATCCCTGGACTGGCTCAAGGCGCTTCTCATAACGTTCGTGGTGGTGTGGCACGCCAGGCCCTGGCTGCTGGACGCCCAGGCCCCCTTCCTGGCGAGGGCGTGTTTCGGCTTCTTCTATTTCCATGTGACCACCCTGGCCGTGCCCACGTTCCTTCTGGTGTCGCTCTATCTCTATCTTCAGGGCCGCGAGGCGAAGCCGGGCTCCTTCGGCCGGCGCATGGCGCGCCTGGCCGGGCTTTACCTGTTCTGGGCGGGCGCGCAGTGGTTGACGTCCTGGGCCTTCACCGGAGAACTCGCGCCGCTGACCTTCTCGTACGTGCTCCAGGGCGGGCCGGGTCTTCCCTATGTGGGGGGCTCGGTCTTCTACTTCCTGGTCGATCTCCTGGCGCTCACCGCGCTGGCTGAGGGCTATGCGCGCCTGAGCCCGGTCTGGCGCGCAAGGGTCGGCTGGGCCATCGCCGGGTTCGCGACGGGTTTCGTGGCCCTGGAGCAGGCCTACGGCATCAACAGCTACATCGGGCTTGAATTCTTCGTGCTCTACGTGCCGGCGGCCTTTCACGCCAAGGAACTGGCCCGCCACAGACGCGCCTTCGCCCTGGCCTGGTTCGCCTTCGCCTGCCTGGAGTCCTGGCTGATCGCGGTCCACGGCCTGGAGGTGCGCACCTACTGCCGCTACTCCAACATCTGCGGGGCTCTGGCGCTCATGGGTTTTGCGCTCTCCTGGGATCTCCCCCGCCAGCGCGCGGTGGAGACGCTCTCGCGTCTGAGCCTGGGCGTCTTCGCCGTGCACAAGATCCCCCAGAGCGTGGCGCACATGGCCCTGGCGGCACTGACCTCGCCCCAGGCCGCGGCCGCGCCCTCCAACCCGCAGCTCCTGGCGCTCTTCGCCTGCACCGTGCTGGGCACGGCCGCCATCCTCCGGGCCATGGACCGCTCCCCCCTGCGGCGCTTCATCCGCTGAAGGCAACCGGGCGACTTCCTTGACGCACAAGGCGATTCTCACTAAGGACCGGGGGGTCCGGAAACCGCCGGACCAGGCACGCGCCAAGCGCCAGGACCGCTCCACGTCCCGGCGACACATCCCAGGTCCCGCAGGGGCCGGCAAGAGCGGCGGACCGGCCCGCCCTGGAGTCCTCCCGTGAAACGGGTCGTCTTCCTCACAGCCAAGGACAAAATCTCCGACTACCTGGCCACCCCGGTGCGCCACAACCGCCGCCGCCTGCGCGAGCTGGGCCACGACGTGCGCTTCCGCCACGACGCCTCGCCCGCCGGGCTGGAAAGCGACATCCTCTGCCTGGTCTCCAAGCCCGTCATGGACCTGGCCGGGGAGCGCGCCGCCTTCTTCGAGCCCGAAGGCAGGCTGATCCGTTTCCTGGGCGAGTGCCGCAGGCGGGCATCCAAGCTCGTCTGGTTCGACCTTTCCGACAGCACGGGGGTCACGCACTTCGAGCTCCTGCCCCATGTGGACCTCTACCTCAAGAAGCAGCTGCTCAAGGACCGCGCGCTCTACAAGAAGCCCTTCGTGGGCGGGCGCATCTATTCCGACTACTACCACCGCGTCTTCGGCGTGGAGGACGCAGCCCCCTTCGAGCAGTTCCATCCCCTGGACGAAGCCGACTGGCCCAAAGTGCACCTCTCCTGGAACATCGGCATGGGCGACGTGTTCAACGGCTTCACGCGCTACAGCTCCCTGCGCAGGCAGCTCCCGGACCTCCTGCCCCCGCGCTACGCCGCGCCCTTCGTGGACCCCGCGTCGCCCCGTCCCCAGGATTTTTTCCTGCGCACCACCGCCGACATGGGGCGCGCGAGCGTCTCCTTCGATCGCAAGACCCTCATCGAACGCCTGGACGCCCTGCTCAAGGCCCGGCCGGAACTCACGGGCTCGGTGCGCGGCCAGCTCCCCGTGGCGGGCTATCGCAAGCATTTCCCCTTTTTGCGCCACAAGGCCTTCAACTGGCTGCCCGGGCTGCCGGGCATCGCGGAATACCGCCGCCAGCTGGCAGGCTCCAAGCTGAGCTTCGGCCCCTTCGGCTGGGGCGAGCTCAACGTGAAGGAATACGAAACCATGATCCTGGGCGCGGCCCTGGTGCGCCCGGACATCTCCCACATGGAGACCTGGCCCGACATCTTCGTGCCCCACGAGACCTACGCCCCCTACCGCTGGGACTTCAGCGACCTGGAAGACGTGGTGCTGGGCCTGCTGGGCGACGACAAGGCCCGCGTCGCCCTGGCGCGCAGGGGGCAGGAGGCCTACCGCGACACGGTCTCGCCCGCTGGCATGGAACGCTTCTGCCGCTGGTTCGTCCGGCAGATCGAACGCTAACCGCCCGGAACAGCCGCCCTGGACGCGGCCCCGGCGCAGAAGGAATACATCCCATGAATCCGACAAAACCGCGCGTGGCCGTCGTCGGCTCCGGCTACTGGGGCCGAAACCTCGTGCGCAACTTCGCGGCCCTGGGCGTGCTGGCCGCAGTGTGCGACCGCGACGAGGCAAGCCTGGAGGCAGTGCGCAGGCAGTATCCCGGCGTGCGCACCTGCATGGCCCTCAACGAACTCCTGCGCGACCCCGACATCGACGCCGCCGTCATCGCCTCGCCGGCCGAGACGCACCACCCCGTGGCCAAGGAGCTGCTCCTGGCGGGCAAGCACCTCTTCGTGGAAAAGCCCCTGGCCCTGGACGAGGCCTCGGGCCGCGAGCTGGCCGAGCTGGCCGACGCCCAGGGGCTCACGCTCATGGTGGGGCATCTCCTGCGCTACCACCCGGCCTTCAACGCCCTGGCCGACCTGGTGCGCTCCGGGGCTTTGGGCAAGATCAACTACATCTATTCCCACCGCCTGAACCTGGGCAAGATCCGCCGGGAAGAGAACATCCTGTGGTCTTTCGCGCCCCACGACATCTCCATGATCCTGGCCCTGGCCGGGGAGGAGCCCGAGAGCGTCTTCGCCACGGGCGGCAACTACCTCCACCGGCGCATCGCCGACGTGACCACCACCCATCTGGACTTCCCCTCCGGGCTCAAGGCGCACATCTTCGTCTCCTGGCTGCACCCCTTCAAGGAGCAGAAGCTCGTGGTGGTGGGCGAGCGCAAGATGGCCGTGTTCGACGACACCCTCCCCTGGGAGGACAAGCTCCTGCTCTTCCCCCACGAGATCCGCTGGGAGGGCAACGTGCCCGTGCCCGCCAAGGCCCAGCCCGAGCGCGTGCCCCTGGAGCAGGGCGAGCCCCTGCGCATGGAGTGCCAGCACTTCCTGGACTGCCTGGCCACGGGGAGCCGTCCCGTCACCGACTCCGAGGAAGGCCTGCGCGTGCTGCGCATCCTCAACGCGGGGCAGCGCTCCCTGGACACCGGGCAGGCCGTGCGCCCCGGAGCCGGGACCCCCGGCCGCTTCCCGGCCGGGGTCTTCGTGCACGAGACAGCCGTGGTGGACAAAGGCGTGGCGCTGGGCGAAAATGTGAAGATCTGGCACTTCTCCCACGTGCTCTCGGGCTCCGAGGTGGGCGAGCGCTGCAACGTGGGCCAGAACGTGGTGATCGGGCCGGACGTGCGCGTGGGCTCGGGCTGCAAGATCCAGAACAACGTCTCGGTGTACAAGGGCGTCACGCTGGAGGACGACGTGTTCTGCGGCCCCTCCATGGTGTTCACCAACATCATGAACCCGCGCGCGCACATCCCGCGCATGCACGAGCTGCGCTCCACGCTCATCCGCAAGGGGGCCACCCTGGGGGCCAACTGCACGGTGGTCTGCGGCCGCACGGTGGGCCGCTACGCCTTCGTGGGCGCGGGCTCGGTGGTCACGCGCAACGTGCCCGACCACGCCCTGGTGGTGGGCAACCCGGCCCGGCGCATCGGCTGGATGTGCGCCTGCGGCGGCCGCCTGGACGAAACCCTGGCCTGCCCCGACTGCGGCCAGACCTACCAGGAAGGCCCCGAAGGCCTCGTGCCCAGGCAGTAGAACCATGGGGCTCATCGACCGCTACGTCCTGCCCTCGCTGAACGTGCTGGCCAGGGAGCGCTGCCTCAAGGCGCTCTGGCTCGAATGGCGCGACTACTTCGCCACTGCCCGGGAACTGCGACGCCAGCTGGCCGCCTCGGGCCTGCGCACGCCGCTTGCGGCCGAGCGTCCCTGCCTGGGAGAGCGCACCGAGTCCTCGGGCCGCTTCGGGCGCTACATCTACCAGGACTCCTGGGCCTTCTCCCACGTGCTGCGCGAACGCCCCGAGTGGATGGCGGACGTGGCCTCCTCGCGCTACTTCGTGGGCTTCGCCGCCCAGGCCGCGCGGGTGGTTTCCGTGGACCTGCGCAACGTGGACGGGGGCATGGAGAATTTCACGGCCCTCAAGGCGGACATCCTGGCCCTGCCCTTCGGGGACGGCTCGGTCCCGCTCGTCAGCTCGCTTTCAGTGCTGGAGCACGTTGGCCTGGGCCGCTACGGCGACGCCCCGGACGTGCACGGCATGGCCCGGGCCGCGCGGGAGATGGCCCGGGTGGTCCGCCCCGGCGGGCTGGTGCTGGCGGCCTTCCCGGCTGGGCGCGAGGACCGGATCGTCTACAACGCCCACCGGGTGCTAACGCCCGAGTCGTCCCGGTCGCTCTTCGCGGGGCTCGACCTCGTGGACGAGCGCTACGCCCTGGGCGACCGCATCTGCTCCCTTGACGAGTTCGACCGCCTGGGGCGGCCCTACGCCTACGGCTGCTACGCCTTCCGGAAACCCTGACGATACGCCCGCATCAGACGTAAAAGAGCCCCCCGCGCCGGAGCGCGGGGGGCTCTTTCCTTTCGCCGTGGCGGCCCGGCTCAGGCCTGGCGCTTGCCCACCAGCACGTCCTCGATGAGCACGTGGTCCAGGCTGGAGTTCACCAAAATCTCCAGGGCGTCCATGGAGCCCATGGCGATGGGGTGGCCGTGGATGTTGTAGGAGGTGTTCATCACCGCGCCGCGCCCGGTGAGGGCCTTGTAGCGGGTGAGCAGTTCGTGGAATCCGGGGTTGTAGTCGCGGTTCACCACCTGGGCGCGGGCCGTGCGGTCGGCGCGTTGCAGGCAGGCGACCATCTCCTCTCGGGCCTCGGTGGTGTCGAAGGTGAACATCATGTAGGGCGAGAGTTCCGGGGGCAGGGTGGGGGGCGCCGCCAGGTAGCGCTCGGCGTCCTCGCGCAGGATGGCCGGAGCGAAGGGCATCCAGAAATCGCGCTGCTTGATGAGGAAGTTCACGCGCTCCACCATCTCCAGGCGGCTCGGGTCGCAGAGGATGGAACGGTTGCCCAGGGCCCTGGCCCCGAACTCCATGGGCCCGGCCACGCGCGCGAGGATCCTGCCCGAGGCGATCAGTTCGGCGGCCCTCTGGTGGGGGTCTTCAAGCTTCTCGAAGGTGCAGTCTCCGGCGTAGCGGGCCTTGGCCTCCTCCAGGTCGTAGGCGGGGTCCGGCCCCAGGGTGAAGGCCTTGAAGTCGGGGAATCCTCCGCCGGAGGCCTCGTTGTGCAGCAGGAAGGCGCAGCCCAGGGCGTTTGTCTCGTCGCCGCAGGAGGGGAAGACGTTGATGGAGCGCACTTCGGGAAGGCGGCTCAGGCGCTGGTTGAGCTTCACGTTCATGAACACGCCGCCGGAGCAGAGCAGGTCGCGGATGCCGGTGCGCTCCATGCAGGCCTTCACCCAGTCGGTGACCAGTTCCTCGGTGAAGCGCTGCAGGCCCCCGGCCACGTTGTCGAAGCGCTGGCGGCGCAGGTCGCGGGCGAGGCGCTTGTTGCAGATGGTGGTGCTCTCGGGGATCAGGCGCTTGAAGAGCATGGGGTTGGCCGGGTCCAGGCCCACGTACCCGGCCAGGATGTCGCGCACGCGCGCGGTGTGGCGCTCGGGCACGTAGGGGGCCATGCCCATGAGCTTGTATTCGTGCTCGTGGGGCGTGAAGCCCAGCAGGTGCGTGATGTTGGAATAGAGATTGCCCACCGAGTGCCCGGTGGGCGTGGCGGCCACGGTCTCCAGGCGTCCCTGGCGTCCTATGGAGACGGTGGCGCACACGCCGTCGCCGCCGCCGTCCAGGGTGAGCACCAGATAGGGGCGCTCATGGTCGCGGCCCAGCCCGTAGTAGGCGGCCGCCGCGTGGCAGAGATGGTGGCCGGGTCGGCGCAGGTTCTTCTCGGGCAGCTGGAACTCTTCCAGCGCTTCGCGGACCATGCGGGCCACCGAGGGCTTTTTGAGGGAGGGCTTGATGAGGGCCTTCACCTCGTCGGGCAGGGCGCGGCAGGCCAGGCCCTTGCAGGACTGGGCCAGGGTGGGCTTGCGCGCGGGCTCCAGGCGGGCGTCGTAGCGGGCCTGGAACTCGGCCTTGGAGTGGAGCACGTCGTCGCGGCCGGGGATGCCCCAGAGGGCCAGGGACGCCAGCTCGCGCGGGTGGCGGGTCTTGAGGTAGGCCAGGGCCTGGGCGGGAAAGCCCATGAAGCCTTTTTGGCGGCAGAGGCGTTCCTCCTCCACAGCCAGGACGATCTTGCCGTCCTGGAGCAGGCAGACGGAGGCGCCGATGCCGATCTGGATCGCGAGGATGTTCATGGAATGTCCTTATCTGGTCGCGCGCGGTCGGAGCGCGCGCGGGACGCCGCGTGTTCACGCGCGTTCCGGGTCTGTCATGGGGCGTCGGGAGTTGTCAACGGAGGGGACGGGAGGAAAAAACGCGGGAACGGGGTTGACAAAAAACTGCGGGCTCCGTAAGAACGGCTTCCCCGTTTGCGGAGGTCTATTCATGTACGCGATTGTTGAAACCGGCGGTAAGCAGTACCGTGTCGAGGAAGGCGCCAAGATCACCGTGGAGAAGCTCCCGGTGGAGGCTGGCGCCGAAGTGGCCCTGGAAAAGGTCCTGCTCGTGGGAGCCGAAGGCGGCCTGAAGGTCGGCGCTCCTTACGTGGGCGGCGCCAAGGTGACCTGCGAAGTGGTCGAGCATCTGCGCGGCCCCAAGGTGGTGGTCTTCCACAAGTGGCGTCGCAACGACTCCCACAAGAAGACCGGCCATCGCCAGGATCTCACCACCCTGAAGATCAAGGCGATCACGGCCTAGGAGGCTTCTCATGGCTCATAAAAAAGCAGGCGGCAGTTCGCGCAACGGCCGCGACAGCGCCGGACAACGCCGCGGCGTGAAGCGTTTCGGCGGTCAGGCCGTGAAGGCCGGCAACATCCTGGTGCGCCAGCTGGGCACCAAGTTCCACCCCGGCGAGAACGTCGGCCTGGGCCGGGACTTCACTCTCTTCGCCCTGGTGGACGGCGCGGTGGTCTTCGAGAAGTACACCCGCAACCGCAAGGTGAAGACCCGCATCCACGTGGTTCCCGCCGCGGCCTAGCCCGCAGGCACGGAATTCGGGCGGCCCCTCCGTGGGGCCGCCTTTTTTTGCGCTCTGTCCGGAGCCCCCCAGCCGATTGACCGGGTCGCAGCCTGCCGCGCCCGGCCGCGAGCCTGTCCCCGCGCCCCGGCCTGGTGTTCCCACCCGCTGTACGAAGGTGGGAATCCCTTGCATGGTCCGGCGTTTGCATGGCATGCAACCCGGAAGGGAGCGCCATGGCGGACAAGGAACACAAGAAGATCATCATCAAGAAGGTGAAGAAGGGAGGCCACGGCGGCGCCCACGGCGGCAGCTGGAAGGTGGCCTACGCCGACTTCGTCACGGCCATGATGGCCTTCTTCCTGGTGATGTGGCTGGTCAACTCCCTGCCCAAGGAGAAGCGCGAGGAGATCGCGCAGTATTTCCAATCCTTCAGCCTCCTGGACACCGGCGGCAAACCGGGCCTCATCCCGGCCACGGACCTCTCCCAGATCGCCCAGCCCCAGAATCCTCCCTCCATCGTGGAGCCGCTCTCCGAGACGCCCTCGGGGCCTGCCAAGGAGAAGTCCGAGGCCGAGAAGGCCGCCGAGGCCGTCAAGGAGGCCGTCGAGGCCAAGGTGCCCGACCTCAAGGACCAGATCATCGTCAAGACCGAGGCGGACAGGCTCATCGTGGAGGTGGTGGAGGACGCCAAGGGCAAGCCCCTCTTCGCCCTGGGACGCTCCGACCTCACCCCCGACGCGCGCCGCGCCCTGGCCGCCGTGGCCCCGCAGTTCGCCAAGGCGGGCAAGGGCCGCCTGGTCGTGGAGGGACACACCGACGCCTACACCTACGCGGGCGAGCGCTTCACCAACTGGGAGCTCTCCACCGAGCGCGCGGCGGCCGCACGGCGCGAACTGGAAAAGGCCGGAGTGGCCCAGGACGCCGTGGGCCAGGTGACCGGGTTCGCGGCCACGCGGCCGTTCGTGCCCGAGAACCCCTTCGACCCCAAGAACCGGCGCATCCGCCTGGTGATGGAGACCCCCAAGCCCCAGGAGGCCCCCCAGGCCAAGCCCGCCGCCGCGTCCCCCAAGGGCAAGGAGAACATCTTCGCCAAGCCCCAGGAGCCGCCCGCGCCGCCGCCCTCGCCCATCCCTCAGGAAAAGCGGGAACTGCTGGACCGGCAGATCGAAAGGCTTTACGACGAGACCATCAAAGGCAAGCAACCCTAAACGGCACGGATACTTCAGAGCATGTTCGCCATCATCGGCATCGTCACGGTCCTGGGCGCGGTCATCCTGGGCTACACCCTGGAGAAGGGCAACTTCGCGGTGCTCTGGCAGCCTGCGGAGCTGGTGATCATCTTCGGGGCGGCCTTCGGTTCGCTGATCCTGGGATCGCCCAAGGAAGTGGTGATCGGGGCGCTCAAGGGCCTGGGCGGCGCTTTCGGGGCCTCCAAGACGAGCAAGGCCTTCTTCCTGGACATGCTCATCATGCTCTCCATGCTCTTCATGAAGATCCGCCGCGAAGGCCTGGTGGCCATCGAGAAGGACATCGAGGCCCCGGAATCGAGCCAGATCTTCTCGGCCTTCCTCAAGAACAAGTCCAACAAGTTCATCGTGGACTTCGTCTGCGACACCATGCGCGTGTTCTCCACCGTGAACATCGAACAGCACGAGTTCGAGAACATCATGGAGGCCGACATCGAGGCCTACTCCCACGAGGCCGTGGCCCCGGCACAGGCCGTGAACAAGATGGCCGACGCGCTGCCTGGCCTGGGCATCGTGGCGGCGGTGCTGGGCGTGGTGATCACCATGGGCTACATCTCGGAGCCCCCCGAGGTGATCGGCCACCACATCGGCGCGGCGCTGGTGGGCACGTTCCTTGGCGTGCTCATGTGCTACGGCGTCATCGGCCCCATCGCGGCCAACATGGAAACCAAGGCCCGCGAGGGCGAGCACTGCCTCATCGTGGTCAAGTGCGCGCTGGGGGCCTTCGTGGGCGGCAACCCGCCCCCCGTGGCTCTGGAAGCCGGGCGCAGGGCCATCCCCAACCATCACCGCCCCTCGTTCGCGGAGCTGGAAGAAGCGGTGAAGGCCTCCAAGGGCAAGTAGCGGATGGCCCGCGAGCCGCTGATCCGGGTGCTTCTGGCCGAAGACGTGCCGGTGCTTCGCCTGGGCATCCGCATGCTCCTGGCGGGCTTTCCGGACATCGTGGTGGCGGGCGAGGCCGCCGACGGTCGGGAGGCCGTGGACAAGGCCCTGGAGCTCAAACCCGACGCCGTGGTCATGGACCTCTCCATGCCCGTGCTGGACGGGTTGGAGGCCATCGCCCTGATCCGTCCCCTTCTGCCCGGCACGGGCATCCTGGCCCTGACCGGCCATGAGGATCCCGCCCTGGTCCGTGCGGCCCTGGAGGCCGGGGCGCACGGTTTCCTGCTCAAGGACGCCCAGCCCCAGGAGTTGGCCCAGGGAGTGCGCGCCGTGGCCCGGGGCCAGCGTTTCGTGCCCCAGCGCCTGGAGGCCCGGCTGCAAGGCGTCTGATCGCCCCCCGGGGGCGGGCGCAAGCGCTCGGCACGCCCCCTCCTGCTCCGACGAACCTTCCGTTGCCGTGCGACGAGCCTTTTCCCGTCCTGCTGCGACGAAACTCACGTTGACGCGAAGCAATTGCCGGGTCCAGGGGGAGGCTCTCCCCCTGGTGGGTCCAGGGCGAAGCCCTGGCCGCCGGAGGCTTCGCCGCTCTTCCCGCTCTGCCCGTTCTGCCCGTTCTTCCCACACTGCCGCGAACCGCTTCAGCCGACGGGTCGACCGGCGAGTTCCCGCCGGAATGCCGCCAGGGCTTCGTCCAGCCGGTCCATGGCTTCCCGGGCCAGTTCCGGGTTGGCGTCCCGGGCGGCCTCGTGGAGGCGCGCCCCGGCCTCGTTCACTGTAGCGAAGCGGAAGAGCATGGCCGTGCCTTTCACGTCGTGGGCGGCTTTGGCGAGGCTTTCCAGGTCGCCCTGGTCCAGGTGCGCCCGGGCCTGGGCGCAGCGTTCGGCCAGGAAGAGGGCGGTCTGTTCCAGGGTGTTCCTGTCGAAGACGGCCTGGGCGGACCGGGCAGCTTCAGGTGCGGGGGGCGCGCCGCCCAGCCGGTCCACGGCCTTGGCCAGGTCGTCCAGGGAGACGGGCTTGGGCAGGTAGTCGGTCATGCCGGCCTGGAGGAAACGCTCGCGATCGCCGCGCATGGCGTAGGCGGTCAGGGCCAGCACGGGGGTGCGTGCGGCCTCCTCGCCGCACGCGCCGTCGCGCAGGCTGCGTACGGCCTCCAGGCCGTCCATGCGCGGCATCTGCACATCCATGAGCACCAGGTCGAAAGGTTGCTTTCGCAGGAGTTCCAGCGCCTGTTCGCCGTCTGCCGCCGTTTCCACGTGGTGCCCTTGGGAGGCCAGGAACTCGCGGTAGACGTGGCGGTTGTGCGGGTTGTCCTCGGCCACGAGGATGCGAAGGCCTGCCGTGCGGGCCTCGGAAGGGCGGCTGACGGACGTTTGCAGGGGTGCATCCCGGTCGGTCTGTTCCAGAACGGCCGTGAAGCGGAAGGAACTGCCCTGACCCTGGACGCTCTCCACAGAGATGTCGCCGCCCATGAGCAGCGTGAGTTCGCGGCAGATGGCCAGGCCGAGACCCGCCCCCTGGTAGGCCTTGGAGAAGGAGGAGTCCGCCTGCCGGAAGCTGTCGAAGATGGAGTCCATGGAGTCCGGGGGGATGCCGATGCCCGTGTCCTGCACGGAAAAACCCAGGATCACGTCCTTCCTCATGCGGCCGGCCACGACGAGGCTCACGCGCACGGCGCCCTGCGCGGTGAACTTCACGGCGTTGTCCATCAGGTTGGAGAGCACCTGTCCCAGGCGCAGCGGGTCTCCCAGGAGGGTGTCGGGCACGTCGGGAGCAACCTGCGCCGACAACTCCAGTCCCTTGGCCCCGGCGCGGACCAGGAGGGGGGCCATGGCCTTGTCCAGCACGTCGCGGGGCCGCAAGGGCTTGCGGTCCAGCACGAGCTTGCCGGCCTCCACGCGGGAGAGATCCAGAACGTCCCCGACGATGTCCAGGAGGGTCTGGGCCGAGTCGGCGATCATGCGCATGTGTTGCGAGGAGCGTTCCTGGCCTGTCTGCCGGGTTGAAAGCTCGGCAAGGCCCAGGATGGCGGTGAGGGGCGTGCGGATTTCGTGGCTCATGTTGGCCAGGAACTCGCTTTTGGCGCGGTTGGCGGCCTGGAGTCGGTCGTGTGCGGCGCGCAGGCGTTCTTCGCTCTCGTAGAGGCGGCTAACGTCCTGGAGCGAGACAAGGAGCCTGTTGCGGGACTGCTCGTGGCCGGGCATGGGCCGCACGCCCGCCACGGCGTGGCGCAGGAGGCCGGAATGGGTGCGTATACGGCACATGGCATGGGGGATATGGCCGGTGAGCAGGGCGGAGCGCAGGGTGTCCAGGGAGATGTCGGCCATGGGCGCGAGGACCGTCGGAAGGGTGCGGGCCAGCCCTTCCTTGCCCGAGGCGCCGAAGAAGGCCAGGGCGGCGGGGTTCGCGTCCTGCAGGCGCACCAGGCGCAGGCAGTCGAGCAGGAGCTCCGGTCCGGCCATGTCCAGCGAGCCCTTTGCCCGCGCGGCTTCGGGGGAGGCCAGAAACCGGATCAGGGGGGCCACGTCGAGTTCCAGAAAGGGCACGGGGGAGGCCACGAAGAGGCTGCGGAAGCGCGCTTCGCTGCGGTGGAGACGGTGGTTGGCCGCTTCCAGGGCGGCGGTGCGCAGGGCCACGCGGTGTTCCAGGTCCTGCTTGAGGGTGTCCAGGTCCTTGGTGACGGCCTCGAGGCGTTCGGCGGCGGACCGTGCTTCCGCCTGGGCCTGGTCGCGCTGAAGCGCGGCGATTTCCAGGGCGTCCCGGGAATCGCGCAGGGTTCTGGCCAGCGCTCCCGCTTCCCGGGGCGCCCGGGCCAGCCGGTCCAGTTCGGCGCGGGGGGCGTCGGCCTGGGCGCCGTTCAAGGGGGGGGCGGTCGGTTCCCGTCCGGCCAGCCGGGACAATTCGGCGAGGGGCCCGGCAACGCGCCGGGTGAAGCGCCATGCCAGGAACGCTCCGGCGGCAACCAGGGCAGCCAGGGCGGCGTGGAGCCCTCCGTCCAGGCTGTTCGTGTCTCCCCGGAGTTCGGCGGTGTCGAGGACGAGGCCCAGGGTCCGGTCGGCGTGGGGCAGGAAGGAGGTGAAAACGGTGGCGTCGCCCCAGGGACCCTGGAAGCGCAGACGCGCGGGGGCTCCGGCCGGAGACGCCGCCTGGGCGATCTCCCGGGCGTGGGCATCCAGCAGGTCCTTGAAGCGGGGCGGGACGAGCAGGGGCTCCTGGCCTTCGCGCGCCAGAAGAAATAGGCGTCCCTCGCGGCCGAAGCGCACGGCGGAGAGGGCCTCCTGCACTTCGTTGTTCATCTGGCCCGCGAGCTCCAGGGATCGGCTCTCGATGCGCCCGAAGGAGGTGCTGACGCCCACGGTCCAGCCCCAGGGCTCGTAACGGACGAGGCTGGCCAGGTGTTTGCGGTTCTGCGCGGCCTCCTCGCCCGGCCACCAGACCACCATGGATTCCATGGGCTGCGGCGCGGCCCCGGGGCGCGCCCCGGGGGGCCAGAGGCGGGACCAGGAGGTTCCGGCCAGGCCGGGCTCGGTGTGGACCGTGAAGATGCTTGCGGCGTCCAGGACGAACAGGCTGACGCCTGCCTCCCTTGCCGCTCCGGACAGGGACTGGAGCGCGGCGGCGGCCGCCCGCTCCCCCTGGACGCCGCGCTGGCGCTCCTGGTCGAGGAGAGACGTGAAGAGGTTCAGGAAGGTCTTGTGCAGCGAGCGCAGGGAATCTACGGCCTCCCGGCGCAGGTCCAGGATGTCCTCGTTGCGTTCGTGGACGAGCAGGGCGGCCTGGGAGAGGGCCTGCACGGCCCGCTCGGCGCTCTGGTCGGAGAGCACCTGGGCCGTCTTGTGCCGGGCGATGCTCAGGGCGGTCAGCGCGGAGGCGCCGGCGAGCACGGTCACGAGCAGGATGGTCCGGGCCTGCAGGGAGAGGCCGCGCGGGAGTCCCACCTAGTTCACCACGCGCTGGAAGGAAACGTCGGGCCGGTGGAAGTAGAATTCCACCCGGCGGTTCTGGGCCGCGCTGGCCGCGTCGAAGGCGGGGGTGAGGGGGAGGGTGTCGCCCAGTGACACGGCGCGCACCCGGCCCGGGGCGATGGCCCGGTCCTGGAGGAGGGCGCGCACCACTGCCCCGGCCCTGGCGCCGGAGAGCTCCCATACCGAGGGGAAGGGGCCTCCGGCCTGTTCGCCTGGCAGGCTGTGGCCGCGCACCATGAGGTTGAGGTTGAAGCTTTTGAGCACCTCGCGCACCTCTTTGATCACCCTGTCGGCCTGAGGGGCCAGCTCGGCGGAGCCTGGCTTGAACATGACGTCGTTGTTGACGCGCAGGAGCACGCCGGAGTCATCGGAACTGACGCCGGAACTCTGTTTGAGGAAGGGGTCGTCGGTGATGATCTTCTTGAAGCGCATGGCGATGGCGAATCGCGCGGCCTGGTCCTCGGTGAGTTCCTTGCGGGCCTGGTCCGGGTCGCCGGTGAGGGCGGAGTTGGGGTCTTCCACCACCTTGCCGAGTTTTGTGTCGGCCTTGAAGTAGGTCTCGATGGCCTTCTGCACGTCCTTGGGCACGATGTTGAGGATCCACATGAGCAGGAAGAAGGCCATCATGGCCGTGACGAAGTCGGCGTAGGCCACCTTCCAGCTGCCGCCGTGGTGCGACGGCAGGCTCCTGCGGGACCGGAACACCCGGGGGGCTGCGGATTTGGGCTTCATGGTCTAGCCTCGGATGATGCGCTCCAGCTCCTCGAAGGTGGGGCGGTAGACCTCGGGCACGGAGCGCCGTCCGAACTCCAGGGCGATCATGGGAGTGGCCCCGTGGGCTGTGCCGGAGATGGTGGCGCGGATCACGCCGAAGAAGGCGTCGCGCTCCTGGGCGCGGTTTTCGAGCTTGGTGGCCATGGGGCCGACGAAGCCGTAGCAGAGCAGCACGCCCAGGAAGGTGCCCACCAGGGCCGCGCCGATGGAGTGGCCCAGTTCATCGGGCGGGGCCGTGATCTTCTGCATGGTGAGCACCACGCCCAGCACCGCGGCCACAATGCCCAGGCCCGGCAGCGACTCGGCCACCTTGGAGAGGTTGTGCGCCGGCAGATGGGAGAGCGCGTGCATGGACTCCATGTCCGCGTGCATGATGCCCTCGATCTCGGCGGGCTCGCCCGTGACCAGATAGACCCGGAAGGTGTCGCAGATGAAGCGCACCACGGAGGCGTCCTCCCGGATGCGGCGGTGCTGGCTGAAGATGATGCTCGACTCGGGGTGCTCGATGTCCTGCTCCACGCTGGAGAGCCCCTCGCGCCGGATCTTGATGAGCAGGCGCGCCAGGAGGCTCAGGAGCTCCAGGTAGTCCTCCCGGGCGTAGTGCTTGGAGGAGAACACGTCCAGGAGGTTGCGGCCGATCAGCGTGAGGGTGGTGCGGGTGGAGCCGATGAAAAGCGAACCCAGGGCTGCGCCGCCGATCACCAGGACCTCGGCGGGCTGGAAGAGCACGCCGAACTTGCCGCCCGCCACCCAGTAGCCCCCCGCCACGCAGGCCACCACGACGAGAATGCCAAAAATCGCGATCATTGCGTCTCCCTGCCCTCGGGAACGCAGGGGGAAGATCCCGCGAGGGCGTTTTCGATCTCGGCCAGGAGGTTGTCCAGGTCCAGGCCGGGGTTCCTCCGTTCGGTCACGGGCAGTCCGCCCCGGGCGATGTTGTCGCACCAGCGGGCCAGGGCGGTCACGCCCGCCTGGCGCGCGTCCAGGAACTCCAGGGCCTTCTCCAGTCGCGATCCCACGGCGAAGCGCAGGAAGCGCGCCCCGGCGAAGAGTCCGTGCGGCGTGTCGGCCACGCGCACCAGATGGCAGCAGGTGAACACCGAGAGCACCCCGAAGGGGTCGTCCTGGGTCGGGTCCCAAAGCTGGAGGTAGATGTAGACCTTGCAGGTCTGCCGAAGCCAGTCGGCGTCTTCGGGCCGCAGTTGGAGGAGCACGCCGAGCCCTCTGATGGAGAGGTCCGTCAGCAGCAGGCGGCCGTGGCCCAGGCGCGAGAGGGTCAGCCTCGGCCTGCCAAGGCAGGCGGGGGTCACGCGCGCGCTCTCTTCGGCGGGGCCGGGCCACAGGGCCAACTCCCGCAGGTGGGAGGCGGGCACCTCCACCCGGTAGTCTGCGCGCCGGTTGGAGGCATCTCCCGCGCTGACAGACTCGCCGGGTTGCTCCATCCTCCATGAATACCACGTGGCGGCTCGCCGCGCAAGGCCGCGTGCGGCTGCGCTCGGGGTGTTGTAACAACGGACGCCGGAGGCTATGGTAGCGCTGGAAACCGCCATGACCCACTCACACGCCCCCCCGAGAAAGCTTTCAGGACCGGACGCCGAATCCGGCGACGCCCCCGCGCGGGATGCGTCCGCTTCCCCGGCGGAAGGCCTCCTGGCGCTGGCGTCGGCCCTGTTCTCCGGCAGCCAGCTGGCCAGCCTCCTCCTGGATTCCCAGGGCCGCGTGCTGGAGGCGAGTCCGGCCACGGAGGGAGTCTTCGGCCTGGATGCCCCGCCGCGCCAGGGCCTGCAAGCCGCCGAGATGCTCACGGGCGTCGCCAGGGAGCGCTTCCGGGAACTTGCGGCCCAGGCCGTGTCGCCGGGCCTGGAAGGCGTCGAGGCGGTCTCCTTCGAACCTGCCGGGGGCGGTGAGCCGCGTTCGGTCGCGTTGTCGGCGCATCCTGTTCCCGAAGCCGCGCCCGGGGGGCCTGCCGTGGCCGTGCTCGCCCGCGACGTGACCGAGGAGCGCCGCGAGGTGGAGAAGCTGCGCCGGGGCGCGCTGGACGTGATCCGCCTCAACGCCGACCTGCGCCGGGAGTCCGCCGCCAGGCAGGCGGCGCTCCAGGCCTTGGAGGAACTCTCCGGGCGGTTGCGCGGCGTGCTGGAGGCCGCCTCGCGGGTGGCCATCGTGGCCACCAGCCCCGCCGGAGTGATCAGCGTGTTCAACCCCGGCGCGGCCAATCTTCTGGGGTACGAGCCTGCCGCCATGGTGGGCCTGGAGACCCCCCTGGCATTTCTGGACCCCGACGAGATCGCCCGGCGCGGACGGGAGCTGGCGGCCGCAGGGGGCGAGCGCCCGGCCGGTCTCGCCGTGCTCATGGCCCTGGCCCGCTCCGGCCGTCGAGACCTGGGCGAGTGGACCCTCGTGCGCAAGGACGGTTCGCGCTTCGCCGCCGAGGTGGTGCTTTCGGCCATCGAGGGGGCTCAGGGGGCCGAGGGCTACCTGCTGGTGGCCGTGGACGTTTCGGGCCGCAAGGCCGCCGAGGAGGCCATGGCCGAACGCGAGGCCAGGCTGCGGGCGGTGCTGGACGGCGCAGGCGACGGCATCCTGGCCGTGGATCAGGACGGGCGCATCGAATCGGCCAACCGCGCCGCCGAGGAGATGTTCGGGGCCGCTCCCGGAGGCCTTTCCGGACGCCCCCTGACGGAGGTGGCCCCCAAGGTCCGGCTGGAGGGCCTGTGCGCCCTTCCTGCCGAAAGACCCGCGCGGCGCGCGCGCAAACCCGCTCCGGGCTGCGCCGTGAAGACCCGCGAAATGGCCGGGCGCCGCCTGGACGGAGGGGCCTTTCCCATGGAGCTCACGGTCTCGGCCGTGGATCTGCCCTCCAGGCGGCTGTGCATCTGCATCGCCCGCGACATCACCGCCCGGGTGAAGGCCCAGGAGGCCCAGCGGCTCTACACCCGTCGCCTGGCCGAGCAGCAGGCCGCCCTGGAGCGCGACCTCAAGGCCGCCGCCGAGATCCAGAAAAGCCTGCTCCCCTCCCGCCTGGCCCCGGACCCGCGCTACGAGGCGGGCTGGCTCTTCCGGCCCAGCGCCGCCATCGGGGGCGACATCTTCAACATCCTCGCGCCCGCTCCGGACCGCATGGACGCCTACATGCTCGACGTGAGCGGCCACGGCGTGCCCTCGGCCCTGGTGGCCGCCGCCGCCGCCCAGGCCATCCTCCTGCACTCGCGCGAGGACGCGGCCTCGGGCCTGCCCCCGGCCCCGGACCGGGTGCTCGCCGCACTGGACGGCGAATTCCCCCTGGAACGCTTCGACCGCTACTTCTCGCTCTTCTATTGCAGCGTGGACCTGGCCAGGGGCCGCCTGCGCCACTGCAACGGCGGACACCCGCCCGCGCTGCTGGCCAGGAGCGGGGAGATCCAGGAACTGGACGAAGGCGGCACCGTGGTGGGCCTGGGCGGACTGCTGCCCTTCACCACGGGCGAGGTCGCCCTGGAGCCGGGGGACACGCTTCTCATCTATACCGACGGGCTCACCGAGCTGGAGGACCGCAAAGGCCGCCCTTTCGGGATGGAGCGCGTGCGCGCCTGGCTTCGCCGCTCCAGGGGCATGGCGGCGGCCGATGCTCTGGAGCACCTGTCCGCCGAGATCGGGACGTTCGGAGGCCCCGCCGGTCCCCAGGACGACCTCTCGGTGCTGCTCATCACCTTTCCCGGGGGAGGGGTTCCCCGCAAGGAGACCGGATGAACGTCATGGAAAACATGCTTGGCCCCGTGGCCGTGGTGACCCCCCTGACCCCCCGCCTGGACGCGGCCTCGTGCGCCGCCTTCCGGGACCGCCTCGAGCAGGTGCTGGAAAGGGGGCACGAACTGGTGGTGGTGGACCTCTCGGCCGTGGAGTTCATGGACTCCACGGGGCTCTCGGCCATCCTGCGCGCCCTGCGCGCCCTGGCCGGGCGCGGCCGCCTGGCCTGCGCGGGCGCGGGCGCGGGGGTGCGCAAGCTCCTGGAAGTGACCAAGCTCGACCAGGGCCTCCTGGACATCCACCCGGACGCCGAAACGGCCGCCAGAGTGCTGGCCCAAGGGCGGGAGGCCAGGCCGTGAAACCGCTGCGAAACCTGACCATGACCATCGACAGCTCGCTGGAGAACGTCTCCCTGGTGGGCAACGCACTGCGCGGCCTCCTGGAGCGCGAGGAAGGCCCCGCGGAGGATGCCGCCCTGGTGGAGCTGGCCGTGTGCGAGGCCGTGAACAACGCCGTGATCCACGCCTACGGGCGCAGGCCGGGCCAGACCGTGGAGGTGTCGCTCACGCTGGGCGCGGGCCGCCTGGAAGTGCGCGTGGCCGACAGGGGCAGGCCCTTCGAGGCCTTCCCGGAAACGCTGCCGGGCATGCCCGACGCCGGGGAGCTGGACGACGTGCCCCTGGGCGGCTGGGGCCTGCGCATCATCGGCCAGGTGATGGAGCACGTGGACTACCGTAGCGAGGAGGGGCGCAACACCCTCACCATGTCCCGGTCCTGGGGCGCGGCCGTGTCCGGGGAGGCCTGAAACGCTTGCGGCCCCGGGCGGCGGGGGCCGGAGTCGGCTGGCGGGGGGCGGTTGCCAAAGGCGCGGGCATGGCATACACGTCAGAAAGGACGCCCGTCGGGGACCTGACGCAGCCTCTTCCCGAACCATGACCCAACGAACCGTCCCTCCCGCCGGGAGGGATTCCCCGCGTCGACGCGTCCGCCGGGAATGATCCAGAACACCGCCAAACAGCTGAGCGCGCGAAACGTCCTGGAAGGGCTGCGCAAGGGGCTCACGCGCTTTTCCGGCATCTGCCGGGCGGCGCTCATCATGGCCGAGAGCCCGGCCTCGCCCCTCACCGTGCACGACCCCCGCAGGCTCCTGCGCGGCCACGAGCCCAAGCTGGCCAAGGTCTTCCTGGAATCCGACGAGTGGCGCTCCCAGGCCCCGGACACCCTGTCCATGAAGCCTTTCGGCCAGGCCGTGTGGGCGCCCAAGCTGCACCTCACCGGGCTCATCTGCTCGGGGGGCTATTCCCAGCCTCTCTTCTACCAGATGTGGTTCACCGAACTCCATCCCAACATGTGCTCCACCGGCCCCACCGAACGCTGGCTCGAGCACGCCTCCTGGCTGCTGGCCCACGACTACGCCTCGGAGGGCGCGTTCTTCACCTCGGCCTCCAAGCACGCCCTGGAGGCCTTCGAGCAGCACGCCGTGCGCAACCACCTCTTCACCGAGATGTCGCGCACCCTGGGCCGCCCGCCCCAGGTGCCGCTCTATCCCATCCTGGAGGCCGTGCTGGCCGTCTCCTCCACCCGCGAGGAGGGCCAGGCCCCCTCCGGGCGCATCATCTTCGTGGAGCCGCGCGACGCCCAGGACATCCCCTGGCTGGTGCGCTTCCCGGCCACCGAGCGCCCCTCGCTCTCCAACGCCAAGCACGTGCGCAAGCTCCTGCTGGCCGTGGAGGACTCCACCCGCCGCCTGGTCAGCGACGGCGAGCGGGTGCTGGGCATCAGCGCCCCGGCGGGGCACCTGGCGGCGCGTCTCACCGCCGACTTCCAGGACCGCTTCGGCTTCCTGCGCCTGGGCGGACGCCCCGTGTGCAGCTTCGTGGACGGGGCCTACCAGTCCAGCACGCGCAAGCCCAACCTGGTGCTCCTGGAAGAGGCCCTGCTCGAATCGAACCTCTCTCCCGACGACGCCAGCCGCCTCTTCCACATCGTGACCGCCGTGGTGGACGAGGCCCGGCGGCGCGGCTTCGGCTGCTCCCTCGTGCTCGACCCCGAGGGCTCGCTCCCGCCCATGGCCGGACAGCACGTGGACCCGCCCCTGGACCTGGACGACCCCCAGAACCTGGACCTGGCCAAGTCCCTGGCCAAGCTCGACGGCGCGCTCCACCTCACGGGGGGGTCGAACCTGGCGGCCTTCGCCTGCCTGCTCGACGGCAAGGGCGTGGAATCCGAAGACCGCTCGCGCGGGGCGCGCTTCAATTCGGCCCTGCGGTTCACGGCCATGCACCGGGGCATCATCGCCGTGGTGGTCTCGGCCGACGCGCCGGTGTTCATCTTCCAGGGCGGCGTGCAGCTCAACGCCATGTGCGACCTGGGCCACGAGGACGACCTGGACCTGACCCCTCCCGCCCTGGCCGACTGGCTGGAGGGCCAGTGAGACGTTCCACCGCCTGGGTGCTCTACGTGCGCCGCCGCGACGGCAGCCTGCGACGCGGCCTGCGCCTGCCCGCATGGGTCCTTGGCCTGGCGGTTCTGGCGGCTGCGGCGGGGACGGTCCATCTGGCCTGGAGGCTGCCCGACCTGGCCGGGCTCGCCGGGCTGGATGTCCTGGAACGCGGCGAGGAAGGCTCGCGCCAGGCCTGGCGCGAGGCGCTCCTGGCGCAGCACGGCCGCCTTGCCGCCCTGGCCCGCGAGCTCGACGCCTCGGCCGGCTTCAACGCGGGCCTTGCCTCCGTGGTCAAGCTGCCCCCGGCGCGCGGTCCGGAGCGGTCCATGGGCTCGGCGGGGCAGGTGGAGGGGGGCTTCGCCGACGAGATGCGTCTGAGCCGCCAGCTGGCCGCCACCTCGCGCGCCCTGCTGGAGGAGATGGCCTTCCAGGAGGCGCGCCAGCGCCTGCTGGCCTCCATCCTGCGCGAGCGCGCCACGGAGCTGGCCGGACGGCCCTCCCTGTGGCCCGTGCGCGGCGCGCTCAACTCCGATTTCGGCTACCGCTTCATGGGGCGCGCGCGCGATTTCCACAACGGCGTGGACATCGGCGTGCCCGTGGGCACGCCCGTGTCGGCCCCTGCCGACGGCACGGTGTCCTTCGTGGGGTACGAGTCCGGCTACGGGCTCATGGTGGTCATCGAGCACCGCAGCGGCGTGAGCACCGCCTACGCCCACCTGCGTTCGGCCGAGGTGGCGCCGGGCGAGGAGGTGCGGCGCGGGGTGCGCATCGCCCACTCGGGAATGAGCGGGCGCACCACCGGCTCGCACCTGCATTACGAGGTGCGCGTGAACGGACAGCCCGTGGACCCCATGCCTTTCATGGTCAATTAAGCTTTGTTCAGGTTGGGCCGTCCTGCTTTACGCTGGACGCTCAAACGCGTATGCAGCCCCATCCCCGGAAGCTCTAAGTCCAAAGGTCCAAGAACCATGACGAAAACCCTACGCCTCGTTTCCGCGCTGCTGCTCCTTTCGGCTTTCGGCCTGGGCGCGTGCAGCAAGCTGGAAGTCTACGACCGCAATCTGCAGTACATGAACCCCACCATCTACCAGATGGAAAAGGAAGCCGTGGCCCGCGACCTGGGCGTCGCCCAGGTCCAGTTCGCCCAGGCCGAGGCCTCCGGCGATCCCCAGCGCATCAAGGAAGCCCGCGCGCGCCTGAAGGACATGGAGACCAAGCAGCGTTCCATCACCTCGGAAGACAGGCGGCGCAACCGCACCTGGTAGCCGCTTCGCGGCCTGCCCCTCGCCGCCCCGGGAGGGACCGTCCGCGCTGTCGACGCGGTTCGTCCGGTCCGGGCGGTCGCTTCGGCCGGTCCATTCCGGCCGACGCCCGTCGGAACGGCCCCCGCGCCCGCACCGCGCGCATCAGGCGTAGCGCCGCCGCAGAACCTTGAGCACCGCGCGCAGACGGTGGGTGTAGTCGTGTCCGGCCAGCACCCGGGCCCTGGCGGCCAGGGCAACGCGCTCGCGTTCGGCCGGGCGGGCCAGGAAGTGGCGGGCCAGGTCCTCGATCTCCCCCGGGTCGGCGTAGGTGGCCGACTCCTTTCCCGGCTCGAAGAGTTCGTCCATTTGCTCGCGGCGGTCCGTGAGCAGGAACCCCCCGCACGCGGGCACGTCGAAGGCCCGCTGGTTCACCGCGCCTTTCATCTGGAGGCTGGTGGCGTTGAAGTTCACCTTGCTGCGCGGGTAGAAGCCCGGCAGTTCCTCCCGGTAATCCAGCGGCGGGTGGAAGCTGAAGCCGTCCCCCGGCAGGAGCTTGCGCCAGCCGTCGTCCCCGGCCACCAGGGGCGCGAAGGGCGCGAGCCGTTTCACGCAGTCCAGGCGGTAGAGCCGCGTGGCCTCCCAGGTGACAAGCTGTTCCAGGTCCAGCCGGGCCAGGGGATCGTCCAGGGATTTCCAAAGGGCCAGCAGGTCGGGGCGTCTGGCGCGGAAGAAGGAGATGGCGTCGCGCTCGGGGGCCAGGGCGTAGTCCGGCGCGGCGGCTCGGGCGGCCAGGGCCGCGCCCGGGTGTTTGCGGAGCCGACTGGACAGCCGGGCCGAGGGCTGGGCCATGGAGTCGCCCACGAAACTCACGTCGCGCTCCCAGGCCGCTTTGCCGTGAGCGCCTGGGGCGAAGAGCGCCGTGTCGCAGCCCAGGGGCAGCCAGCGGGGATCGTGGAAACCGGCCCCAGACAGGAAGGGCAGGGTGTCGCGGTCCCAGGTGAAGGCCTGGCACCAGGGGCTCGCCAGGCCGGGGAATTCGTGCAGGATGAGCCGGGGGCTGTCCACGAACCAGGTGGCCAGGGGCAGGGCCATCTTCTCGAACAGGGCCATGATCTCGCCCTGGCGGTCGAGCCCCAGGTGGTTCACGGTGAGCGCGAAGTCGGGCCTGAAGGTGAAGGCGGCCTCCAGCAGGGCTTCCACGTAGGCGCCGCTGACGCGCTCCCCGAGGGGGAGGCTGAGCGCCATGGAGCGCCAGCCGAGGCGCTCCATGGCCGAAAGCGCCTCGCGTTGGAGGAAATAGCCGCTGGTGAGCACCAGGGCGCGGGGCTGGGGCGAGCGGAAGCGCGGCCTGCGCACGGCCTCCCAGAAGCCGCTTGCGGCTTGGCCGGCCACGGGCCTAGCGCCTCGATTTCGATTTGGACTTGTCGGGTTCGGCCTTCTGGGAGCGGTCCTGTTCCTTCTTGCGGGAGAGTTCGGCCACCCGGGCGTTGAGAGCGTCCACCTGGTGCTTGTTCTGGGCGGTGAGCTTCTGGATGCGCTGCTCGCACTGGTTCTTGAGGTCCAGGTCGCGGGCGGCCATGTCTTCCTTGAGCTTCTTGATTTCGCCTTCCTGCGCGGCCAGGAGCTGGTTCTTCTGTTCGAGCTGTTTTTTCAGGTCTTCACCGGAGCAGCCGCCCAGGACGGGCGGCAGCAGGGCCAGGATCAGGGCGAGGGCCAGGGGGGTGGCGAGGGTCTTGGGGGTGGAGTGCATGGGGGTCCCTATTTGTTTTTGCGGACCAGTTTGCCCTGTTCGTAGACTTCGTCGCGCACGAGGGCTCCGTCCGGGGCGTATTCCTTGAGGGGGCCTTGCAGCTTGCCGCCCTGGAACCCGGCCTCCGTGCGCAGCACGCCGGATTCGTCCCACAGTTTGGACTGCTCGGAGAACTTGCGGCCGTCGCGGAAGCGGGCCACGGTCTCCTCCTCGATGCGCCCGTTCTCGGCGTAGCGCCTGATGGTCCAGGTGTCCTGGGCCACCGTCACCTCCTCGGCCAGCTGGCCCGATTCGTACCAGAGCCTGCTCCAGGCCAGCCTGCCGGCCTCGTAGCGGGCCTCCAGGCGGGGCTTGCCGGAGGCGTGCAGGTCGCGCACGAGGCCCGTGAAGGGGGCGTTGTCCCCGGCCTTGTGGATGAGCCCGCCGCGCTCCTCCATCTCCTCCGGGGAGACGGAAGGCTGGTCCATGGACCGGGCCGACACGGCGCTGAAGGCCAGAAGCAGGAGGAGGAAAAGGACGCGCATCGAAGCCTTGATACCCTCAAGACGAATTGGCTGGCAAGGGCCAAGCCCTGCTTGCTTTCCAGGGAAGTTGGCATTAGCTTCCCCAGACGCGGCCTTGCCCGCGAATCCGGGAGCCTCCACCGTCATGAGCCTGCCACCGACCCAAAAGCGCGACAAATCCACCTCCTTCTTCTCCCCCCACCGAGGCGATCTCTTCGTGGTGTGCATCTGGGTCGTCAGCCTGGTGCCCGCGTTTCTCATTTCGGTTTTCAAGAAGGACCCGCTCTACGCCTCGTTCATCACCATCCTCATCCAGTTTCTGGCCTCGTTCGGCTCCATCACGCTCTTCGGCGTGATCAGCCAGCTCTTGTGCTACCGCTACATAGAGTCCTCCGACGTGCACGACCGCATCATGGACGGGCTTTTCTACGGCTTCCACGCGGGCATGATCCTTTGGATCGTCTACGCCTTCTTCGGCATGCTCTTCGGCATGCGCGAGGTGGGCGAGATCAACGCCCTGGTGGGTTTTTCCGGGATCATGTGCATCACGTCGTGCGTGCTCGGCATCTTCCTGGGCTTCGTGGTGGGCCGCTTCGAGGAGCGCAAGCGCAACAAGGGCTTCTAGCAGCCTGTTGGAAAATCCTCGCTGGCTGCGTTGCAGGGAAAAAGCCAAACCCTCACATATGGGAAATATGCTTCGGGCTTGGCCTTTCCCCTGCGCCTTGCCAGCAAGTTTTTCGAACAGGCTGCAAGAATCGACTTTATCAACGGGCTTCTAGCGGCCTGTCAGCGCCCGTCCCCGTCCGCCAGGGGGAAGCGCAGGGTAAAGACCGTGCTCCCGCCTCCGCTTCGCGCGCTCACCGCGCCGCGCAGCGGAGGCGGGAGCACGGTCTTTCCCCTGCGCCTTGCCAGCAAGTTTTTCGAACAGGCTGCAAGAATCGACTTT
>NZ_JBZVFJ010000010.1:0-45164 GCF_058402725.1 Fundidesulfovibrio sp.
TCGCCTTCACGGTCCGGGTCGGGGGCCAGGAAGACGGTGCCCGCCTTGGCGGCGGCCTTGGCCAGCTGGTCGACCACCTTCTGTTTGCCCGGAATCACTCCGTACTGCGGTTCGAAGCCGTTGGCCTCGTCCACGCCGAGCTTTTTCTGGGGCAGATCCCGGACGTGGCCCACGGAGGCCTCCACGACATACTTGTCGCCCAGGAACTTCTTGATGGTCTTCACCTTGGCCGGGGACTCGACAATGATGAGGTCTTTCGTCATGACAGGGCGGCTATAGCCATCGTCAAGAGGGAAGGCAAGGGGCGTCAGCCCCGCCGAACACGAACAACCCAACCGGAGGCCATCCTTGAGCGCCCACCGCTTCGGCCACATCGCCCTTCTGGGCCCCCCCAACGCGGGGAAATCCACCCTGCTCAACGCCCTGCTGGGCCAGAAGCTGGCCATCGTCAGCCCCAAGCCCCAGACCACGCGCAACCAGCTGGCGGGCATCCTCACGCTGGAAGACGCCCAGATCGTGCTCATCGACACCCCCGGCGTGCACGTGCCACGCGGCTCTCGCCTCAACTCGCGCATCGTGGAGGCCGCCTGGCAGGCCCTGGCCCAGGCCCAGGCCATCGTCCTGGTGCTGGACTGCCCCTTCTACCTGCAGAAGCCCGATCTCCTGGAAAAGGACATCAAGCTCCTCTCGCGCCCCGTGGAGCGCTCCGGCCTGCCGGTGATCGTGGCCCTCAACAAACTGGACGCCCTGGCCGACGTGAAGAACATGCTCCCCGTGATGGCCCGCCTGGGCCAGGCCTGGCCCGGGGCCGAGATCGTGCCCGTCTCCGCGCTCAAGGAAAAGGGGCTCGACCAGCTCCTGGCCGTGATGACCGCCCGCCTCCCCGAAGGCGACTCCCTCTACCCCGAGGACGAGCTGACCACCGCCCCCATGCGCTTTCTGGCCTCGGAGATCATCCGCGAGAAGCTTTTCCTGGCCCTCTCCCAGGAACTGCCCTACAATACGGCAGTAGCCATAGAACATTGGCAGGACACCCCCAAGGGCGCGCGCATCAACGCCGTGATCTACGTCTCCCGCGACCGCCACAAGGGCATGGTCATCGGCAAGGGCGGCAAGGTGCTCAAGGACGTGGGCAGCAAGGCCAGGCAGGACCTCATCGAACTCATGGGCGGCCCCGTGCACCTGGAGCTGTTCGTGAAGGTGCGCGAGGGCTGGACCGAAGACGAGTTCTTCCTCAACGAACTGGGCGAGGAGCAGGGATCCTAGGCGTACGGATCGGGCCGCCGCCCCACGGACAAGGAGCCGCCATGACCCGCCGTCATCCTCCGCTCCGGCCGGACGCCCCCCATCAAGGCGCGACGCCGCGCTGCTTGTCGCGCATCTGGCGGCGCGCGCTCCTGCTGGCCCTGGCCCTGCTCCTGGCGGGGCAGGGTCAGGCCCCGGCCGCCGAGACCCGGCGCGTGGCGGTGCTCCTGGCCTGCGAGCCGACGCTGCCCTGGGCCCGCGAGTTCCTGGCCGGTCTGGCGGACGCCAAGGCCCGCCACGGGGCCGCGCTGGAACTCGCCATCGAGCCCCTGGACCGGATGCGCTTCTCCACCCCCGCCCAGGAAAAGGCCCTGCGCGACCTCCTGGCCGCCCGCCACGCGACCGCCCCGCCCGACGCCGTGGTGGCCGAGTCCCCCGACGCCCTGCGTTTCCTGGAGCGCCACGGCCGGGACATCTTCAAGGATGCGCCGGTGGTGCTCCTCGCCACCCCGGGGCAGGACCACAAGGTGGCAAACGTCCGCTCGGCGCTCGACAACGAGCCCTGGATCCAGGCCACGGCCCGCCTGATCCTGGCCGTGGCCCCCCGGACCGGACGCGTGCTCGCCATCGGGGACGCCGAGGGCCAGGGCCGCGTGACGCTCGACCTGGCCCTGGCCGCCCTGACGGCCCGCAAACCGACCCTGGAGGTGGAGGTGGCCGCCGGGCTCAGCGTGGAGGAGACGGCCCGGCGCGCCGCGAACCTGCCGCCGGGCTCGGCCGTGCTCTACACCCTCACCCCGTCCGACAGCCCCGGCAGCGCGACCGGAGACGCCGTGGAGCGCCTTGCGGCGGCCTCCAGCGCCCCGGTCTTCACCTTCCACGAAACGCTCATGGGCCGGGGCATCGCGGGAGGCTACCTGGTCAGCCCGCGGCGCATGGCCTCCCTGGCCGTGGACGAGGCCCTCTCCGCAGCCCGGGGCGCCCCCCCGGCCCTGCCCTCGGTGCCGGACCCGCCGACCTTCGACCGCCGCGCCCTGGACCGCTGGGGCATTCCGGCCAGCGCCCTCCCGGCCGGGTCGCGCGTCCTGTTCGATGAGCCGCCTTTCTACAGGCGCTACCCCGGGGAGACGGCCATCATCGCGGCCGTGACAGTCCTGGAGGCCGCCCTGATCGCGGCCCTCTGCCTGCTCCTGGCCCGGCGCGGGCGGGAGGCGGCCAGGCTGGCCCGGGCCCACGCCCTGCTGGAGGAGCGCGTGGGCGAACGCGCGGGGGAGCTGGCCCGCCTGGCCGTCACCGACGAGCTCACGGGCCTGCCCAACCGCCGGGAGTTCACCCGTCTGGCCGCCCGGGAGGCCGAGCGCGCCCGGCGCTCCGGCCGGGCCTTCTCCCTGGCCATGGCCGACCTGGACCGCTTCGTGGAGGTCAACGGGCTTTCGGGCCACGCGGCGGGGGACGCCGTGCTCCAGGGGGTCGCCGCCCTGCTGGCCGCAAACCTGCGCAAGGCCGACGCCGTGGCCCGCTACGAGGGCGACGCCTTCGTGATGCTCCTGGCCGACACCGGGCCGGAGAGCGCCCAGCTGGCCGTGGAGAAGCTCAGGCTGCTCCTGGAGGGCACTGCCTTCGACGCGGGAAGCGCCGCCCCCCTGCACATCACCGCAAGTTTCGGCGTGGCCGGGTCCGCCGAGACCGGCAACGACCTGGACTCCCTGCTCCAGCTGGCCGGACGCAGGCTTGCCGACGCCAAGCAGGCCGGGCGCAACCGCGTCTGCGGCCCGCCCGCCCACGCGGCCTGAACGGACCCCGTTCCCGTCACCGGACCGCCGCTTGCCAAGCGTGTCAAAGCGGGCTACCAAGCCCGTCCACGCCTTTCGATGCAAAGAATCCGGGACGCCGGGACACGACAGGAGACCGCCATGAGCGCACCCAAACTGAAACTGGGCATCCCCAAGGGATCGCTCCAGGATGCCACCATCAAGCTTTTCGAGAAATCCGGCTGGAAGATCAAGGAGCATCACCGCAACTACTTCCCCGAGATCGACGACGACGAGATCACCTGCTCCATGTGCCGCGCCCAGGAGATGAGCCGCTACGTGGAATCCGGGCTCATGGACTGCGGCCTCACCGGCAAGGACTGGATCCTGGAGAACCAGTCCGACGTGGTGGTGGTCACGGACCTCATCTATTCCAAGGTCAGCTCGCGCCCGGCGCGCTGGGTGCTGGCCGTGGCCGGAGACGCCCCCTACCGCCGCCCCGAAGACCTCCAGGGCAAGCGCATCGCCACCGAGCTGGTGGGCTACACCAAGCGCTACTTCGAGCAGGCCGGCGTGAAGGTGGACGTGGAGTTCTCCTGGGGCGCCACCGAGGCCAAGGTGGTGGAAGGCCTGGCCGACGCCATCGTGGAGGTCACGGAGACGGGCACCACCATCAAGGCCCACGGCCTGCGCATCATCGCCGAGGTGCTCGTCACCAACACCCAGTTCATCGCCAACAAGGAAGCCTGGGCCGACCCCTGGAAGCGCCGCAAGATCGAGAACATGATCATGATGCTCCAGGGCGCGCTGCGGGCCGAAAAGCTCGTGGGCCTCAAGATGAACGTGCCGGCTGCCGCCAAGGACGCCGTGCTCTCCCAGCTGCCCAGCCTCAACTCGCCCACGGTGTCCCACCTGCTGGACTCGGACTGGCTCTCCGTCGAGATCGTGGTGGCCGAGGCCGTGGTGCGCGACCTCATCCCCAGGCTCAAGGACGCCGGGGCCGAGGGCATCATCGAATACTCGCTGAACAAGGTCGTCTAGACCCGTCCGGCCGCAAGGGAATAACGCCCGCGTCCCCCAGGGGATGCGGGCGTTTCGCGTTCGTCGCGCCCGGACGCGGCCCCCCGAGTGGGCGGGCTCGTCTGGCGCGCTCGCCGAAAGCCCCCGGCCCGGAGTCGGCGGTCCTTCTCCCGCGCCCCCTCCCGAGCCCGCTCGCCGGCCCCCTGGCCCGCCCACGCGGCGGGAGTGCCACCCGCTGGCCTCGTCGAGCCCGTCGGAATTATTCGCACCCCCCCCTTGCGCCCTGCAAAGACATGCTTACATTGTTTCTCACGAGCGAGGAGACAGCGAAGACCCGGCGGACCGAATCGGCGGAACGCCCCAAGAAGAAATCCCTCGCTGGGCCGCAAGGCCCGACGGACCGCGCGGAGAACGAACGCCCTGCCCGGACGGCGAAATGCCCCGGAAGGACAGGAGCAGACCGGAAAGCTCCCCCGCGCGGCGTAACGTGAAAGGCTTCGGACCAAGGCAACCGGGAAACCAACTTCCAAAGGGGCGCTCATGGCCCCGGGAGAGCCGGGCGAGAAGCCATCCGGGAGCGCAGCCCCCAGAAATGCCCCGGGTGAAACAGAAGTCTGATGATGTCCGGCTCGGTTTTCGGCCAGGCCCCGGACCCAGGCAACAAGAAAACCAACAGGCAACGCTTCCGGAACGCGCCTCATGCGCGAACCGCTTTCGGCCCCTCTCCCCCTCGGGAGGGGGGCCTTCTCGTTGCCCGCGCCCTCACGGCGCGGAGCGCAGGCGATCCATATCCCAATCCTTGCGACGGAGACGATCCTGAAAATCCCACGGGGCGCTGGTGAGAGCCATGCGCACGGGAGCGACTCCCTCGTCCTCCCGGCGCGCCGCCCAGGGGGAGGTCTCCAAGGCCGGAGGGGCGAAGTCCCTGCAATCCATGCCCATCTCCACGCGTACGGGGCGTTCGGGGTCTGCAACCAGGGAAGCGCCGTCGCCGGAGAGCTCCAGGCGCAGGGTGACCTGCCGGGAGGGGGCCGGAAGGCGCGCCTTGCCCGTGCGCGAGGACCGGCCGCGCAGCGCGCCGAATCCCCGGGAGCGCGCTTCGTCCAGAGGATGGTAGACCGTCCCGTCGGTGGACCAGCTGACGCGCACGGCATTGACCCGCTCCGGGTCGTCGCCCAGGCCGACAACCTGCGACAGGGCGATCCAGGTGAACGGATACTCCGATTCGAAACGGAATACCGCGAAGCAGGACATCTCCCCGGCGCAGGTCAGGCCGGGCTCGCCGCGCGCGGGGGCGAGGCCCTGCCCGGAGTGGGCCAGTTCCGCGAGCTTTCCGGGCAGGCGGTTCACGTCCGGCCGGAACACGAGACGCCCTTCCCCGCCGGGCTGGAGGTACAAGGTCGCGCCCTCCGGCGCGACGAAGGGCGCGGGAAAGGGCTTGCCGCCCAACCGGAGGCGGGGCCTGTCCAGGGGGCCCTGCAGGGCCACGCCGCCGGGGACCAGGGGGAGGCTGTCCAGGGAAAAGAGGGCCTCCCCCGAGGCCGGGACCGTCAGGAAGGGGTCGGCCAGGCACGGATCGAACAGCAGGACGCAGGGCCTGCCCTGGGCGTCCTCCAGCGCCAGCGAGGGTTCCAGGTCCGGATGGAGGGCGCGCAACCGGGCGAGCCGGTCCGGCCCTTCCAGCCCCGGGCGCTTCCCGGCCAGCGCGGGGTCCGTCGTGAAGGCGTGCAGCGTCATGGCGTTGTGGAGCGGCGCCTTCTCGTCCCAGGGCAGCACGGCGACGCGGCGGGCCACGTGGTCCAGGCGGCGCAGGACCAGTTCGGAGCCCTCCGGAACGCCCCCGGCTGCGCCGGTGACCTGCAGGCCGAGACCGGACACCTCCAGGAGTCCGTCGCGCGTGCCCGGCTCGAAGCGGACCTTCACCAGAAAGCCCTCCGGTGCGTCGACGACATCCTTCGGAACGTCCAGGTCCAGGCCCAGGCGTTGTTCCTCGCGGGGCCTGGGCACGGCCGGAGCCCCCTGATCCACGAAGTCCGGACCGGCGAGCAGCGCAAGCCTGCGCCACGGCTCCCCGGGCCTGGCCACGGCCACTTCCAGCGAGGCGTCCGGCCATCCCGGGAAGTGCGGCTGGGCCACGGCCTCCAGGGTCAGGCGCGCCCCGGCGCCCTGCGGGAGCAGCACCTGCCAGGCGGCCTCGCCCGGCTTGTGCGGGTCCAGGAGTCCCAGCCGCCCCTCGCGAGGCCTGGGGGCCACGTTGTCCAGGGCAAGGCAGTCGCGGTAGAGCGCCGGGCCGCTGAAGTCGGCGCGCCAGCCCCGGGCGTCCGGGATCAGAGGGGCCTGGTTGACCAGGCGGACCCGCGACAGGCGAGTGCCCTGGGCCAGGGCGTCCAGCGGACCCCAGGGGACTGCCCCGGGGAATGGACCGGCATCGGATGTTGCCACCCACCAGACCCTGGGCGATCCGCCCGCGTAGCGGTCCAGGAAGTCGAAGCGGTTCTTCAGGTACGGGCGCATCACGGCGCGTTGCGCCCCCGAGTCGAAGGCGGCCGCCTGGAGCCCCAGCCCGTTCTCGGCCATCTCCAGGGCGGCTTCGCGGTATCCCGAGATTTCGTTGCGCACGTACCGCGGATAGGGTTCCATCAGCGGCGCGCTGAGCGCGAGCACGCCCAGGAGCCCCAGAGCGGCGCGCGCGGGACCGGCCCACTCCCCGGCCCGGGCCGCCGCCAGCCCGCAAAGCCGGTCCAGGCCTTGGGCCGCAAGGAGCATCAGAACGATCTGCAAGCTGAAGAAGTATCGCGGATGCAGGTCCATGCGCGTCTTGACCAGCAGGGTCATGACCACGGGGAGCAGCGCCCAGAGGCCCCAAAGCCACAGGAGCGCGCCATGGCCCCTGCGGGCTGTCCAGGCTCCTGCCAGAGCCAGGATCAGAACGCCCGGCGCGGCCCGGAATGTCCCCGCGTTTTCGTGCGCGAAAAGAATGTCGACGAAAGACCAGAGCTGGCCCAGGTCCAGCCGCTTCACGGCCGTCGGGTCCTGGATGATGGCGAAATTGAAGAGGTGGGCGGGCAGCCAGGGCAGGTAGGCCAGGCCCACCACGGCGAAGCTCAGCCCCCCCCTGGTCAGGACGCCCAGGGTCTCCCGGCGGGGAGCGCCCCCCCGCGCAAGCCGCCACACGCCCCAACCGGCCAGGACCGCTCCCTGGGCCATGAGGCAGGAGGACGCCATGTAGGACGTGTAGCACAGAAGGACGGAAGCCAGGGCGTGCGCCGCCCAGAACCGGATCTTCCCGGTCCGCAGCCCCTCCGCGAAGGCGGCCATGGACAGGCACGAGAGGAGCAGGAAGAGCGTGTAGGGACGCACTTCGCGCGCGTAGTGGATCTGGAAGAGGTTCAGGGCCAGCATCCAGGCGGCGAGCACCCCCGTCCAGGTCCCCAGGGTCCGGCGGGCCAGGATGAAGACGGCCGGGACGCACAGCACGCCGAAAACGACGCTCAAGAGCTTGGCCCGGGCAGGGTCGGGCCAGGGACCCGCCGTGACGCGCAGCAGCACATGGTACAGGGGCGGGAAGAGGTCCACCTGGGCGTCGGAGGGCGACTGCGTGGCCAGGGCGCGCCAGATCTGCTCCGGCTCCAGCGCTGCCCGCAACAGCGTGACCATCTCGTCCCACCACAAGCCGGGCACGTCCAGACGCCACAGGCGAAGGCCCAGTGCGGCCAGGACGGCCAGGGCGAGGATCACCCCCGGCAGCAGGGTCCGCGCGGGTTCTTCCCGTGCGGCAGTCACTGTCCGGGGCCTTTCGCGACGGAGGCCTCGATGCGTTCCCGAAGGGCCGGAGGCGTCTTCTGGCGGGCCAGGGCCGCGACCTTCCCCGCCTGCTCCCGCTCCCGGGGGGCGAGTTCGTCGCCGGTCAGGGCCAGGCTGGCCCAATAAAGTGCCCAGGCCGCATCCTGAGGCAGCCCCCTGCCTTCCAGGTACAGGTTCGCGATGCAGGCCTGCGCCGGGCCATTGCCCGCCTGGGCGGCTTTCAGGAGCCATTTCTGGGCCTCGGTGGGATCTGAGGAGCCACCCAGGCCATCCAGGATCATGCGCCCGTAGGCGTTCTGGGCGTCGGGCAGCCCGGCGCGCGCCGCAAGGCCGAAGAGTTCCCTGGCCTGGGACGCCTGTCCGGCCGCCAGCAGGTCGGCGCCCCGGGTCACCAGCGCGCGGGCCTGGGCATCGGCCCCCTGGGCCGATGCCCAGGCGTGCCGCGTCCGATCCGCTCCGAGCGAGGCCAGGGCCAGGCAGGCCAGCAACGCCGACGCCAGGAGCAGCCCCCGGAGCGTCATCGCGGGGCCTCGTCGCGCTCCCGGCGCAGTTCGCGCACGGCCCGCTCCAGGGTGTCCAGGCGGGCCTCCACGCTGCCCGGCGACCAGCCGGTCTGGCGTCCCGCGACCTTCTCGGCGATAAGGTCGTCGCGGATGAGGATTTTCTCGAAATAGATCTTGATGAGCGTGGAGAGGTAACGCCGCCCCATCTCCTTGAGGTGCAGGTTGGAGCTGCCCCAGGTGCGCCCCTGCCACGAGATGGGCATCTGGAGGATGTTGTAGTCGCGGATGAGCGCGGAGAGCGACAGTTCGATGGTGATGTTGAAATGACTGGCCCGATAGGGTCCGCATGCGCGCAGCACATGAGACCGATAGGCCTTGAAGGAGTTTGTCAGGTCGTTGAAGCGAGTCCAGAAGAGAACGCGCAGCCCGAAGTTCACGATACGGTTCACCGCGAGCTTCAACCGGGGATAGTTGCTGGCGCGCGCTCCCTTGATGAAGCGCGAACCGAACACGCAGTCGTACCCGTTGCAGATTTCCTGGTGATAACGCACCACGTCCTCCGGGTCGTCCGAGGCGTCGGCCATGTAGATGACCACCACCTCGCCGCCCGCGGCGTCCAGGCCGGCCCGGATGGCCCGGCCGAACCCCCTGGGCGGGTTGCGCTGGACGGGCCGGATGCGGGGGTTCTCCTCGGCCAGCCGGGAGAGGATGCGCCCCGTGCCGTCGGTGCTGTTGTCGTTGACCACCACGATTTCGTAGGAGATCCCCGCCGCATCCAGGCGTTCCCAGAGGGGCCGCAAGCTCCCCGCCAGGTTCATCTCCTCGTTGTGCGCCGGGATGACGACGGAAAGCGTCAGTTGCTTGGAACCGTTCATGACGAGGGTCTAGTGAAAACGGTGGCTCCTCGTCAATGCGACACGTCCGCGTCCGTGGGGGCGTCCGTCGGGGCGACCTTCATGCGCCCCTTGCCGCGTCGCCCATGGAGAGGATCGTCTCCGGGCCGTTCGCGCGTCCCCCGCGCGCCTTGCCGCGCCTCGGACGCGGCGGACGGGCCAGGTCCCCGGCGCAGGACGGGAGGCTCAAAACGACGGTTACGGATGAAAGGACGGACCGCCGGGGCCGGCGGAGGGGATCGGGACGGCGCTCCCCGGGCGGTCCGCGCGCGTCAGCCCGCCTGGGGAACCGGGCAGCCGCAGCTTTTTCCGAGGAAGGTGAGGATGTCGCGGCGCGTCACCACGCCCAGGAGCACGCCGTCGGCGTCCAGCACGGGCAGGGCGTTGACGTGGCGCTCGCGGACAAGGGCGCTGGCCTCCAGGAGGGTGTCGTCGGGGCGCAGCCAGCCGAACTCCACGTTCATCAGGTCGCGGGCGGCCTTGTGACTGTTGGATTCTGCGAGGGTCCGGGCCAGGTGCTCGTCGTCGGCCAGAGCGCGCATGAGGGTGGAGTCGAAGTAGGACGGCAGCACCTGCTTGAGGAAACCGTAGTCGCTGATCACCCCCAGGAGCCTGTTGCCGGAATCCACCACGAAGATCACCCGGAAGACCTGGTCGCTGCAATACGTGCAGAGGATGGTCTGGAAATCGGTATCGGGCGGCATGGTGAGCCGGGGCTTGCGCATCACTTCCTGGACTTTCATGGACGCCTCCGCCGCGTTCGCGCGGCCTTTGCGGTGGTTGGAACGCAACTCTTCTGATGCCACGCCCGGCGGGAATCTGTCCATATCGTTAGAAAACAAGGACAATCTTCCAACGCCGCCGCCCAGGCGCCGCGCCGGTCCCAGAGGCTGCGCTTCCGGGGCCTCATGGGTCTTGAAGCAGGCCCCTGATGTTGGTAGCGTTGCCGATCGGCCCGCAGAAGCGACCGACCCACTCAAGGAGGCCATCCATGGCTGTGTTCAAGTGCAAAAACGCCGACGACGTGCTCAAGGCCGTCAAGGATTACAACGTCTCCTTCGTGCAGTTCTGGTTCATCGACATCCTGGGGATGCTCAAAAGCTTCCAGATCACCCCGCGCGAACTCGAAAGCGCCTTCGACGAGGGCATGGGCTTCGACGGCTCGTCCATCACCGGGTTCACAAAGATCCACGAATCCGACATGGTGGCCTTCCCCGACCCCACCACCTTCCAGCTGGTGGCCTGGCGTCCCTCCGACCGCCCCGTCGCCCGCCTCTTCTGCGACGTGCGCAACCCCGACGGCACCCCCTTCGCGGCCGACTCGCGCCACGTGCTCAAGCGCATGCTCGGCAAGGCCTCGGACATGGGCTACACCTTCTTCGTGGGGCCGGAGCTGGAGTTCTTCCTCTTCGCCAACTCCAGCGAGCCCCGCATCCTGGACAAGGGCGGCTACTTCGACGCCCCGCCCCTGGACCTGGCCAACGACGTTCGCCGCGACATCATCTTCGCCCTGGAGTCCATGGGCATCGCGGTGGAGTACTCCCACCACGAGGTGGCCCCCTCCCAGCACGAGATCGACCTGCGCTACAACGAGGCCCTGGCCATGGCCGACACGGCCATCACCTACCGGGTGGTGGTCAAGGAAGTGGCCCGCAAGCACGGCTGCTACGCCACCTTCATGCCCAAGCCCCTCTACGGCGAGAACGGCTCGGGCATGCACGTGCACCAGTCGCTCTTCAAGGGCTCGCGCAACGCCTTCTACGACGCCTCCTCGCCCAACCACCTCTCGGTGGAGGCCCAGGCCTACATCGCGGGGCTTCTCAAGCACGCGCCGGAGTTCACCTGCGTCACCAACCAGTGGGTGAACTCCTACAAGCGCCTGGTGCCCGGCTACGAGGCCCCGGTGTACATCGCCTGGGCGCAGCGCAACCGCTCGGCGCTCATCCGCGTGCCCATGTACAAGCCCGGCAAGGAGTCGGCCACGCGCATCGAGCTGCGCAGCCCCGACCCGGCCGCCAACCCCTACCTGGCCCTGGCCGTGATGCTGGGCGCCGGCCTCAAGGGCATCGAGGCCGGGTACAAACTGGCCAAGCCCGTGGAGGACAACATCTTCCACATGTCGGAGAAGGAGATGCGCAAGCACGGCATCGCCTCCCTGCCCGGCTCGCTCCTGGAGGCCGTGGGCAACCTGGAGCGCTCCACGCTCATGAAGGAGGTCCTGGGCGACCACCTGCACGCCGCCCTGGTGGACTACAAGTACGACGAGTGGGACCGCTACCGCACCCAGATCACCGAATGGGAGCTGGAGAAATACCTGCCCATCCTCTAGGAGGGGCGAGGGAACGCGCAACAAAAAAGGCCGCCCGACGACGGGCGGCCTGTGGCTGCTGACGAAGCCGGCTTTGCGGCTTTTTCAGCAGCCCTGCGCGGAGCGCAGTCTGGAGCAGGGCGGCTCTGCCAAACCCCGTCTTCCGGGTTTGGCATCACGCTGAGGGCCGCCCGGCGACGGGCGGCCTCGACCCCCTTCCCGGGGGATGGGTCCGTACGTTGA
Source organism: Fundidesulfovibrio sp. (assembly GCF_058402725.1). NCBI lineage: Bacteria > Pseudomonadati > Thermodesulfobacteriota > Desulfovibrionia > Desulfovibrionales > Desulfovibrionaceae > Fundidesulfovibrio > Fundidesulfovibrio sp. Next base: position 11,768 of record NZ_JBZVFJ010000010.1, read on the forward strand.
GGACGGCCCGGGCACGGCCTATTTGGCCAGCTTCACCGGGTCATTCTTCAGGTTCCTGGCAAGCTGCTCCCGCAACTTCACACTGTAGGCCGCACTCCTCACTTCATGGGTCTTGTCGTTGCACTTGATCTTCAGTTCGACGTCCTCGGACATGTTGCAGCGATACTCCGTCCAGTCCCCTGATTTCTTCACTTTGATCTGCTGGCCAAAAGCCGCCTTCATACCGCTCAGCACCTCTTCCTTGTCCCTTCCGAACACCTTGATGATCCTGGCGTAATATTTTCCGTCAACAAATGCGTAAGAGATTGCAGGGCAAGCGTTCTGATGCACCTGAAGGCGGCAATGACCTACATAATTGTAGTACGAGACGCCATCGAGCTGCTTGTACAGGATAAAATTCCCGTCATCCAGATCACTGAGCTTTGCTCCGAAGTCCAGCTTTCCGCAGTCGAATGCGTACGAAGCGGTGCAGAAGAACACAGCGAACACAAACGAACACGTTGCAGTGAGAATTCGCATTGGCATCCCCCTCCTTTTCGTGTGCATCTCTTTTGAACTCTTATTGATCACTATAAAACGCCCCTCGCGCTGTCAAACCGGCTCGGCTGCATTTGGATCGACTCGGCGTTCCATGCATCAGAACTATCATGCTGCCACGCTCCGATTTGTCGGAACAGCAGAAGTGTCGCGAGCTGGCGGCGGTTCTTCACGAAACGTACGGCCATGAGGAACGATACGAGGGGCCGACGAATTGCGCAGCGCCCCAACCGGGTATCCTGCCCCCACCGAGCCACCCAGGAAGCCTTATGATTCCCTGCCAGCGCCAGCTTTTCGGCGTGCCCGAGAACGTCTGCCACCTGCACTGCGCCTACACCCCGCCTCTGCCCCAGCCCGCCCTTGAGGCCGGACGCGCCGCCATGGAGGCCAAGCGCTCCCCCTGGGCCATGACGCCGGACCTCTTCTTCCCCGGCCTGGAGGCCGCCCGTCGCCGGGCGGACCGCCACCCACCTCCCCGGGGGTTCCCACAACGTTGAGGAACGCCCGGCCACAGGCTACTTGGCCAGATCCACCGGGTCATTCTTCAGATTCCTGGCAAGCTGTTCCCGCAACTTCACACTGTAGGCCGCGCTTCTCACTTCACGGGTCTTGTCGTTGCACTTGATCTTCAGCTCGACGTCCTCGGACACCTTGCAGCGATACTCCGTCCAGCCCTTTGATTTATTCACTTTGATCTCATGCCCATAAGCAGCCTTCACATCATTCAAGACATCTTTTTTATATCTTCCGAACATCTTAATGATCATGGCGTAATACCTGCCGTCGACAAATGCGTAAGAAATTGCAGGGCACGTGTTCTGATGCACCTGCAGGCGGCAACTTCCGACATAATTGTAATACGACACGCCATCAAGCTGCTTATACAGAACAAAGTTTCCATCATCCAGATCACTGAGCTTTGCACCGAAGTCCAGCTTGCCGCAGTCGAATGCGTATGAAGCGGAGCAGAAGAAAACCGTGAACACAAACAAACACGTCGCAGTGAGAAATCGCATTGTCACCCCCTCCTTGTTCGTGTGAATCACTTTTAAAGTCGTATCAATCACTATAAAACCCCTCTCCTGCTGTCAAACCGGCTCGACTGCGTCTGGATCGGCTCGGCATTCCATGGATCAGAGCTCTCCGGCCGACACGCGCCGATTTGTCGGGACAGCGGGAGTGAGGCGTCAGGGCGGCGGTTCTTCGCGGATCGTACCGCCATGAGGAAAGATACGAGGGGCAGGCGAATTGCGCAGCGCCCCCCAACCGGGTATCCTCCCCCCACCGAACCAGCCAGGAGGCCTCATGATTCCCTGCCAGCGCCAGCTTTTCGGCGTGCCCGAGAACGTCTGTTACCTCAACTGCGCCTACACCTCGCCCCTGCCCCAGCCCGCCCTTGAGGCCGGACGCGCCGCCATGGAGGCCAAGCGCTCCCCCTGGGCCATGACGACGGACCTCTTCTTCTCCGGCCTGGAGGCCGCGCGCGAGGCCTTCGCCGCCGTGCTCGGGGCCGACGCCGACGGCGTGGCCGCCGTCCCGGCCGTGTCCTACGCCATAGCCCTGGCCGCCAGGAACCTGCCCCTGGACGCCGGACGCCACGTGCTCCTCCTGGACGAGCAGTTCCCTTCCAACGTCTACCCCTGGCTCAAGATGGCACCGGGCCGCGTGCGCGCCGTTCCCCGCCCCGCCGAGGGCGCGTGGAGCGAAGCCGTGGCGGCCCACATCACGCCCGAGATCGGGCTGGTGGCCCTGCCGCACTGCCACTGGATCGACGGCACGGTATTCGATCTTGCCGCCGTGCGCGCCGCCTGCGACCGCGTGGGCGCGCTCCTGGTGGTGGACGCCACCCAGTCCCTGGGTGCCATGCCCTTCGACATGGCCGCCGCGCGGCCGGATTTCCTGGCCGCCAGCGGTCACAAGTGGCTGCTGGGCCCCTACGGCGCGAGCTTCTGCTGGGTGGCCCCCCAATGGAGGGAAGGAGAGCCCCTGGAGGAGAACTGGCTCAACCGCGAAGGATCGGAAGACTTCTCGCGCCTCACGGAATACCGCGACGCCTACCGCCCCGGCGCGCGCCGCTACGACGTGGGCGAGGCCAGCAACTTCATCCTCATGCCCATGGCGGCGGCGTCCCTGGGGCTCATCAGGGAGTGGGGCGTGGCCGAGATCGCCGCGACCCTTGCGGGGGTCACCCGCCGCCTGGCCCTGACCGGCCAGGCCTTCGGGCTCACGCCCACCCCGGCTGCCGAGCGCGCCCCGCACCTGCTGGGCCTGCGCCTGGCCCACGGCAAGGCCGCGCCCGTGGCGGCGGCCATGGCCCGCGAGGGCGTGCACGTGTCGCCCCGGGGCGCGACGCTGCGCGTGGCCCCGCACCTGCACGTCAACGACGCCGACCTGACGCGCTTCGCCAACGCCCTCTCCCGGGCTCTCTCCACATAGGGCCTGGGGGATTTCCCCTCGCGCCCCGCCGTGCTAGCACGACGTCAACCGCCGCCCAAGGAGCAGCCATGGCCCCCGAATGGACCAAGCACGACGACGCCACCTACTACATGAGCCTGGGCAAGGCCCTGCTGGTGACCGTGGTCTACGATCGCCTCACCCCGCCGGGCTGGAAGGTCCAGGTGGGACAGCGCGCCCTCAAGGACAAGTTCGCCTCCCTGGAGGACGCCCAGAAGGTGGCCATGGCCTTCGCGGACAAGGTGGCTGCGGCCATCCGCGCCGACCTGGACGCCCTGCGCCCCCCGGCCTAGTGTCGCGATCTTGAAAAACACGAGTATGTTTTTCAAAATCAAATCAATGGCTTTGGCTGCCTCCCCTGGCAATCCGAAGGCACTGGTTTTGAGGACGCAGCACGAGCCGCCTGCCGGGCGGGCGCCCCGCGCCGGGCCGTCCCCTACCGGGCCGGGCTGCCCAGCACCTCGCGCAGCTTGCCGCCGTCCTGCAGCCCCTGGATGTAGGCGAAGCGCACGTAGAGGTGGCGCACCCGTTCCGACAGCCCGGACATCTCCGTGATCAGGGCCTGAAGCTCCGCGCGCCGCTCCGCCGGGGCCAGCTCCAGGGCCTTCTCCTCGAGCTGGCGCAGGGCGTCGAAATACTGCGGGGCCTCCTCGCCGGGCAGGGGCGCCGCCCACAGGTCCTCCAGGCGGGAAGTGATGATGTCGGGAAAGACCGTCCTCGGTGAATCCATGCGCGCCTCCTTGCGTTGATCGTTCGTCCTGCCCGCGAGCGCCAAGGCGCCGGGGCTGGCCTGCCGGAGCATCTTCCCGTATGCTGGGCGACCGCGATGCCGCCCTCGTGACCCCGCCGTGGCGGCAGGGTCACGCCTGCATACCAGAGCATCGTCCTCAGGAGAACCGCCATGACGCGAAAAGACGCCCTGGAACTGCTCGAATCCCTGACGCCGGAACCCCACATGACGCTCCACGCCCTCCAGACCGAGGCCGTGCTGCGCGCCATGGCCCAACGCCTGGGGCAGGACGCCGAACTCTGGGGCGTCACCGGACTGCTCCACGACCTGGACTTCCCCACCACCAAGGACGCCCCCGAACGCCACGGCCTGGACGCCGCCGCCCTGCTGGAAGGCAGGCTGGACCCCGCCGCCGTGGCCGCCATCGCCGCCCACAACGCCGAGATGAACGGCCGCCAGCCCGCCGCGACGCTCGACTACGCCCTGCGTTGCGGCGAAACCGTCACCGGCATCGTCCACGCCGCAGCCCTCATGCGCCCCACCGGCTACGACGGCCTGGAGCCCAAGAGCGTGAAGAAGAAGATGAAGGACAAGGCCTTCGCCCGCAACGTCCGCCGCGAAATCATCCTGGAGTGCGACAAGGCGGGCCTGCCCCTGGACGACTTCCTGGCCCTGGCCATCGAGGCCATGCGCGCGGTGCGCGCCTAGCCGCGCCCGAGCCCGCCACCCGATCACCCCATCCGCGAGGAGGACTTCATGGACATCTCCAAAGCCATCGCAGAACTCAAGAAACGCCCGGGCTTCACCGAGAACGTGGGCATGGTGCTCGTGCACAACGGCGTGGTGCGCGCCACCCGCCGCGCCGACTCCGCCCCCGTCACCCGCCTGGAAGTCCACCCCGACCAGCAGAAGATCGACGCCATCTGCGCCGAACTCTCCACCCGCCCCGGCATCTTCGCCGTGGAGGCCAAGGCCCTCTCCGGGACCTTCCAGCCCGGAGACGACCTGCTCTACATCATCGTGGCGGGAGACTTCCGCGAGAACGTCCACCCCATGCTCCTGGAGGCCCTCAACCGCATCAAGGCCGAGGCCGTCTCCAAGAGCGAACACGTCCGCGTGGACTGATCCCGCCCTGCAAACCCGCCGTCCGGCCGGACCGACGCCGGGCCGGACGGCATCGCCTCCCGATCCCCGCGGAGCTTCGCTTCCCCCCTCTCCCGCCCCCCCAATTGTTACGATCTCATGACAACCGCCCGGCAACGTGTCATACCGGAGCCGGAACGCCATCAGGCGCTCTGAAGCATCCAACGCAGCGCGGAGCGCACGATGAACATCCGGCGACTGGGCCGCCTCGACCACGGCGACCCCCTCCACCCCTACCTGCGCGACCACATCCTCCCCCAACTCGGGGCCTGGCGCGCGGACGCCTGTTTCCGCGTCTTCCAGTCCGACTGCTCGCGAGACGTCTACCTCTACGAGGAGGTGCACCACGGCCCGCGCGTGGTCTGCAAGTTCTACCCGCCCAAGCCCGGCCGCCCCGCCTGGCCCAGCCCCGGCGAGACCGAGTTCCGCAACCTCGTCCACCTGCGCTCCCTGGGCTTCCACGCCGCCCCGCACTACGTGGTGCGCCCCCTGGGCTTCGAACACCGCCTGGGCAACGTGCTCGTCATGGAATGGCTGCACGGCGACAGGCTCTGCCAAGTGATCGAGGACGCCGTGCACCAGGGACGCCGCGCCCGACTGCTGCGCAAACTCACCGCCCTGGCCTGGTTCCTGGCCAGCCTGCACAACCGCACCGCAGGCGACTGGTATGTGGACTTCGACCACGCCCACGCCTACATGGGCCGCCTCGTCGACTCGCTCGTCCACAAGCGGGGCATGGGGCACGACCGCTCCCACGCGCTCTGGAGCCTGCGCGAAGACTGGCGACGCCGCGACATCATGCGCGAAGACCGCGCCGTCCTCTGCCACGGCGACGCCACGCCTTCCAACTTCCTCTTCGGCCAAGGGCTCGACGTCCTGGCCATCGACCTGGAACGCATGCTCTGGGCCGACCGCGCCTTCGACCTGGGACGCCTCTGCGGCGAACTGGCCCACTTCTTCCACCGGGGCCTGGGCGACCCCGCCCTGGCCGAACCCTTCATCGGCCACTTCCTCTGGGAATACTGCTGCCACTTCCCGGACCGCCGCGCCGCCTTCCACTCCATCACCCGGCGCATCCCCTTCTACATGGGCATCACCCTCCTGCGCATCGCCCGCAACTCCTGGATCGATCCAGATTACCGCTGGCAGCTCGTCCGCCACGCCACAACCATCCTCGGAGCCCTGCCATGACCTTCAAAGCCATCGTCTTCGACCTCAACGGAACCCTCGTGGACATCAACACCGACGAAGGCAACGAGCAGATCTACCGGGCCGTCAGCCACTTCCTCACCTACCAGGGCATCCGCGCCTCGCGCTGGGAAGTGCGTGACGAATACTACCGCATCATGGACGAACAACGCCGGGCCAGCGGCGAGGAATTCCCCGAATTCGACGCCGTGAACCTCTGGCGCGAATACCTCAACCGCCGCCCCGAGGCCCTGGCCGCCCTGCCGCCGGAAAAGGTCCGCTGGATGCCCCTGTTCCTGGCAGAAATGTACCGGGGCATCTCCCGCAACCGGCTGGAACTCTACCCCGGCGTGAAAAACGTCCTGGACGGGCTTGCCCCCCGCTACCGCCTGGCCGCCCTCTCCGACGCCCAGTCCGCCTGGGCAGTGCCCGAAATGCTCGCCGCAGGACTTGGCGGCTACTTCCAACCCGTCGTCGTCTCGGGCGACCTTGGCTACCGCAAGCCGGACACGCGCATCTTCCAACTGGCCCTCGACGCCCTCGGCCTCCCGCCGCAGGAAGTGCTCTACGTGGGCAACGACATGTACCGCGACGTGTTCGGCGCGCACCGCATGGGCATGAAAACCGTCTTCTTCTCCTCCAATCAGGGCCGGAAAAAATTCTCCGGCGCGGAACCGGACTACATCATCTACGACTTCTGGCAGATGCTCCAGGCCGTGGACTTCCTGGAAGCGCAAGAGACAACCTGAGGGCGCAGGCGCTAGCGGAGCGGGCCGGAGGCACTTCCTCCAACCGCGCCTCCCGCACGCCGCAACCTCTGCACACGCCAACGAAAGCGGCCGTCGGGGACATCCCCGACGGCCGCCGTGCGTTGTTGCCGTGACGCGCTCAGGCTTTGAGCGCGCGGGGTTTGGCCGGTGGGAGGCTCTGGCGGGCCGGTGTGGCGGCGAGCAGTTTTCCGGAGGTTCCGCCGCCTTCGGACTTGAGTTCCACGATGAGCCGGGCGAGGGCCTGGGCCTGATCGGCCAGTTCGTTCACCGCGCGAGAGGACTGGTTCATGGCTTCCGAGGTTTCCAGGGAGATGCGGCTCACGTCTTCGATGGCGCGGTTGATCTCGTCGCTGGCGGCGGACTGCTGCTCCGAGGCCGTGGCGATGGAGCGCACCTGGTCGGTGGAGAGATCCACGAGCTGGACGATGTTCTGGAGGGCCTCGCCGGACTTTCCCGCGAGTTCGGTGGCCTTGCCGATCTGTTCCACGGTGCGGTCCACGTTGGCGATGTTCTTGCGCGTGCCGTCCTGGACCGCGCCGATGGCCTGGCCCACTTCCTTGGTGGCGCTCATGGTTTTTTCTGCGAGTTTGCGCACCTCGTCGGCCACCACGGCGAAGCCTCTTCCGGCCTCACCGGCGCGGGCGGCCTCGATGGCGGCGTTGAGCGCAAGGAGGTTGGTCTGGTCGGCGATGTCGGAGATCACGTTCATGATCTTGCCGATGGCGTCGGCCTGGGCGCCCAGGGCGGTCATGTCGCTCTTGAGTTCCTCGGCCTGGCGTCCCATCTGGCCGATCTCGCGGACCACGTCGCCCACGATGCCCGCGCCGTCCTGGGCGCGGCGTTTGGCGCGGTCGGCGGTCTCTGCGGCCTGGGAGGCGTTGCGGGCCACCTCGAGCACGGTGGCGTTCATCTCTTCCATGGAGGTGGCGGTTTCGCCCACGCGTCCGGCCTGGACCTCCGCGCCCCGGCTGGACTGTTCCACCTGGGCGGCAAGCTCCTCGGAGGCGGAGGAGATGACGGCGGCCACGTCTTCCAGGCGCGCGGCGGCCTGGAGCATGCCTTCGGCCTTGGCGCGTTCGGCCTGGGCCGTGGCCTCCTCGGCCTGGGCGGTGGCCTGGAGCGCGGCTTCGGCCTGCCGGGCGGCGTCCTTCGATTTCTGCTCGGCCTCGGCTATCTTCTCCTTGAGGGTGGCGACCATCTTGATGAGCACGGCGTAGACGCCGCCCTGTCCGCGCACGGTGCGGAAGGACACGTCGAGGTTGCCGCCCGCGATGTCGCCCGCCACGGACTGGAGATATCCCGGGTCTTCGCCGAGCTGCCCCAGGACGTTTCGCGCGATGAAGAAGGCCAGCCCCAGGCCCAGGGCCACGGCCGCCAGGATGGCCCCGATGAGCTGGGCGCGGCCGGAGAAGAAGGCGTCCATGGCCGTGGATGCGCTCTTTTCGCCCGCCTCGGTGTTGACGGTGATGAGCCGGGCCAGGATGGACACGACCTCCTGGATCAGGCGCGCGGAGTCGGCGGTGGCCATCTCGACGGCCTTGTCCCGGTTCATGGCAGCAACTTTCTTGATCTTTTCCGAGACGGCCAGATACTTGGCCCACGCTTCCTTCATCTGGTCGAACTGGCGGCGCTCGTCCTGCTGGTCGGCGGTGATGAGCTTGTCGTATTCGGCCAGGTCCACTTTGAGCTTGTCCAGGGTCTCCTTGAGCAGCCCCTCGTAGTGGGCCATTTCCTTCTCGCTGGTGGAGAGGATGTAGACAAGCTCGTAGCGCCTGTAGGACTGCACGTGATCGTTGAGCTTGCCCAGGCGGACGATGCTGGGGAGCCAGTCGCCGGCGAGCAATTCGGTCTCGGTTTCGATGGCCTGCATCTGGCGGATGCCGAAGAGGCCGATGCCTGCGGTGAGCACCAGGAGCGCGCAGAACCCGGCATAAAGCTTGGTCGAGAGTTTCATGGGCGTATCCTTACAATTTGAGATTCGGCAGGCGCTGCCCCTGAATGATGCCTTTTTTGTAAAAAGGCAACCCTGAGGCGGCCCCCTCCAAAGGCGTGACGCTCCCTCAGGCGCAAGCAGCCTCCTGGAAAAACTCCCAAAGATTTCTATATGATATCGAGCGCCAAAGAGAGAGCACGCCGAAACCCCAAACAGACGCGTCGCGCTGAGGGCATCGCCTCTCCCCCGTTGCCCGGGGGCTCTCAGGGCCAGGGAAACCGCACATTGCGGACTTCGCAGGTCGCAATCAGGAACGCAACGATAACTTCACCAAAAGGACGCAAGCGAACAGCAAGACGGCTGGCCCTGGGCGCCCCGCCGGGAGGGGGCGCGGGGACGAAAGTCGGGAGGCGCGGCCTTGAAAAACAGATGGCGAATACAATAAATCAATGCTTTTTTGGCGGGTTGCCTTGACAATCCGTCAGGACGGACTGTGAAGACGCATCACCAGGGCCTGTCGCCCTCGGCGGGGGAGAAGACGGCGTGCTGGTAGCGCTCGGCGGCCTCGAAGACCACCACGTCGGGACGTTCGGCCAGCACGACGCCCGGATTGAAGCGGTGAGTCCAGAGGAAGACGGAGCGCCGGAAGCGTTCGGCCAGGAAGGGGATGGCCTGGGAGCCGAAGGAGTCGCGGAAGAAGAGGGCGCGCGGCAGGGCCTTGTCGTCCACTGCCTTGACGATGCGCCGCCTGCCGGGGAGGTCGGCGGGGTCCTTCCAGGGGGGCGGGGGGGCGTCGTAGGCGCGGTGCGGGGCGTGGGGGACCATGCGCACGTTGGCCTCGGGGAGCTGGTTTTCCAGGAGCATCATGGCGGCCAGGTCGCCGCCGGGCGTGGTCTCGGCCACGGCCGTGTAGGCGGCCGGGTCCAGGGGCGGCATGGCGGGGAAGCGCTCGCGCAGCTTCTCCACGATGGCCGAACACCCGGCCAGCGCGCCCCACTCGTTCCAGTGGGAGTCGGTCTTCCAGTAGGCCTGGCGCACGGCCTTGGCCCCCAGCATGGCGGGGCGCAGGTCCAGGAAGGGGACGCCGCCCTCCTCCATGGCCCGGGCGAGCTGGTCGAGCCGGGTGGTCTCGCGCATCTTGCGCAGGGAGGTGGGGAGGAATTCGCCGTAGACGGTCTTCTTGTTGGGCACGATGACCACCAGCATGGCGATGCCGCGCGCCGCCAGCCAGTCGCGCCGCTCCTGGTGGAGGCGCACGTTGTCGGCCAGTTCCTGGGGATCGAAGCGGGTCGCGCCCATCCAGTCTTCCAGGGCCATCTCGTCGTTGTAGAACCACCAGCCCTCGCGGCCCCGGATGAGCGTGCGCATGGGCGATTCGCCCCACACGGCCAGGCGCAGGCGGTTGAGGGTGCGGATCATGGATTCGCGGAAGGGGAAGTTGTCGGCGTAGGCCGTGGCCGTGCGCGTGGCCCAGGCCTGGAAGTCGGTGACGGCCAGGGGCGCGGGCGGCCAGGGGCCGGGGGCGTCGGCCGCGCGGGGGGCGACGCCAAGGCCCAGGAGCCCCAGGCCCTGGGGCCAGACGAGAGGGGCCAGGAGCAACGCGCAGCACACGATGAGGGAGAAGCGTTTCATGGCCTAGAACTGCGCGTAGATGAAGGGTGTGTGGGCGCCCGCCGCCAGGGCCAGAAGCGCCAGGGCCAGAAGCGCCGGGGCGGCCAGCCCCCGCGCGAGGGGCAGCGCGGGGCCGAGACGCGCGCCGATCCAGGGGAGCGCGGGCGTGCTGCCCAGGACGCCCACGACCAGCATGCACAGGGTCTCGCGGTTCACGCGCACGGTCCAGGTGTAGTCCCAGCCGTGGAAGCTGAAGGAGGCCAGGGCCTGGAAGTAGCCCCAGGCGTGGGCGAAGTCCGGGGCGCGGAAGAACACCCAGCCCAGGCCCACGGCCAGCAGGGCGTAGGCATGGCGCGCGGGCCGGGGCAGGGCGTCCAGCCGCTTGCCGACTCCGGTGCGCTCCAGGGCCAGAAAAAGGCCGTGCCACAGGCCCCAGACCACGAAGCTCCAGCTCGCGCCGTGCCACAGGCCGCAGAGGGTGAAGACGATCAGCAGGTTGCGCTGCACCTTCCACGGGGCCGCGCGCCCGCCGCCCAGAGGGATGTAGAGGTAGTCGCGGAACCACGTGGAGAGCGTGAGGTGCCAGCGCCGCCAGAACTCCCGTACGGATTGGGCCGTGTAGGGGTAGTTGAAGTTCTCCGGCAGATTGTAGCCGAAGAGGCGGCCCAGGCCCACGGCCATGTCGGTGTAGCCGGAGAAGTCGAAATAGAGCTGCAGGGAGTAGGCCAGGAGGCCAAGCCAGGCCGTGCCCATGTCCAGCTCGGCCGAGGGCAGGGCGAAGGCCTGGTCGGCCAGGCGTCCCAGGGGGGCGGCCACGAGGGTCTTCTTGCCAAGGCCCACGGCCAGGCGGGTCAGGCCGTCGCGCAGGCCCTCCAGGGTCGGCGCATGGGGGGCCATGTCGCGGCAGCGTGCGATGGGACCGGCGGCCACCTTGGGGAAGAAGGCCAGGAAGAGGCCGAAGCGCACGGGGTCGGCCAGGGCGTCCTGGCGGCGTCCGGCCACGTCCACCAGATAGGCGATGGCCGAGAAGGTGAAAAAGGAGACCCCCAGGGGCATGGAGGCCGGGGCCAGGACGCGCAGACCCTCCAGGCCCGGGACCTGGGCCGCCAGGAAGAGGGGATACTTGGCCCAGGCCAGGAAGGCCAGGTCGAGCCCCACGCCCAGGGCCAGCAGGGCCTTGCGCGCTCCGCCTCCGGCCCAGGAGATGGCCAGGCCCATGAGCATGTTGAAGGCCATGGAGGCGAGGAAGAGCGGCAGGGAGGCGGCGTCGGAGAGGGCGTAGAAGAGAAGGCTCGCCCCCAGGAGCAGGGTCTCGCGCCCCCGGGCCGGACACAGGGCGAAGAGCCCCAGGAGCACGGGCAGGAAGACGAACAAAAACAGCGTGGAGTCGACGGCCATGAGAGGCCTTAGCCCGGAAGCGCCCATGATTCAAGAGGGGGGGGCGCGCCAGCCCGGTCACGACGTCGATGCTCCGTGAAACCCGCAAGCATTGCCATCGCCTCCCCATATTGGTAGACAGCCAGCAAACAACTGGATGTCGTACTTTATGCCGCGTTTTCTCATCACGGACGACGACGAGGTGGCCCACGCCTTCCTGCGTCATGTGTTGCTCGCCCTGGGCGAGGTGTCGCACGCCTTTTCCGGTCTTGGGGCCGTGGAGGCCTGCAGGCGCGCCCTGGACGAGGGGCGGCCCTTCGACGTGGTGTTCCTCGATGTCCTCATGCCCGGCATGGACGGCTTGGAAACCCTGAACGCCGTGCAGGCGCGCCACGACGAGGCCGGAGCGAAACGCCCGGGCTTCGTGCTGGCCACCTGCCTGTCGCTCTCCACCCCGCCCCTGGACGCCCTGGCGCCGGGCCCCCACTGGACGCACCTGCACAAGCCGTTCGACAGGCGCGAGGCGCTGGCCGCCCTCGGCGTCCTGGGCCTTGCCCAGCCTCCCGCAGCGGAGGAGGGCGAGGACTTCTGGTGAGCGACACGCCCCGGAGCAAGACCTGGAAGATCGGGCAGATCGCCGAACTGGTCGGGCTCAAGCCCTTCGTGCTCCGCTATTGGGAGACGGAGTTCCCCCAGCTCGCGCCCATCCGCACGCCCAAGGGGCAGCGGCTCTACACCGAGGAGCACCTGCGCCTGATCCGGACCATCCAGCGCTGCATGCACGAGGAAGGCATGACTCTTGAAGGAACGCGCCGCAGGTTGGCCGAAGGCGAACGCCGCGACGCGCTCAAAACCATGGTGGAACGGGAGCTTCTGTCCATCCGCTCCCTGCTCGACCCCGAGGACGCCCCATGAAACGTTCACGACATTTCGCTATTCTCACATGTCTGGCGCTCGTCCTGGCCTTCGCGGCGGTCCGGGCCAACGCGCCCGCGCCTGCCGGAACCGTCGAGGAACTCCAGGGGCAGGCCCAGGCCCGCCAGGGTGAGGAAGCCCCCCGCAAGCTGGCCAAGGGAGCTCCTTTCTTCGCCCAGGACGTGGTGACCACCCCAACCGCCGGAGACAAGGTCCGCCTGGCCTTCGCAGACGGCTCCTCACTGGACGTGGGCCCCGAATCCCAGGTGGCCCTCAAGGATTTCGCCTACGACGAGGCCGACAAGGACAAATCGAAACAGGTGATCGCCATGGGCAAGGGCATGTTCCGCTACGTCACCGGCAAGGTGGTGGCCCAGAACCCGGACAACCTGAAGATCCAGAGCCCCCTGGCCGTGGTGGGCATCCGGGGCACCGTCACCGACCACTGGGTGAAGTACAAGCCCAACGGCGAGCTGGACTCCGAACTGCACGCCCTGCGCGAGACCAAATCCGGCACGGTGGTCACCGTGCGCGACGCCGAGGGCAAGGAGCTCTCCCTGGACAAGCCCGGGCAGACCGCCTGGGTGCGGCCCAACCTGCCCGGCGCAGTGCGCCAGCTGAACGACGACGAGATGCAGAGCCTGGGCAAGGCCCCCATCAAGCGCTCGCCCTTCGACCCGCCCGCGCGCGCCTCGTTCTCGGGCGGCGCCAACTGAGCGCCCGGGCGCACAAGACCGATTGACACACGAGGCATCGGGCTCTACACGTCGTAAGTATAGGAATAGCATGGAGGCGACATGGCTTCGTTCTTTCTGGCGGCGATCCTGACGGTGCTCACGGCCCTCCCCGGCACGGCCCTGGCGTTCAGCTTCTCCGAAGAGGCCGGGAAAGACGCGGCCCAGGCCCGGGCCAAGGCCGCGCGCACGCAGTCGCTGCTCTCGGAGCCCTGCAAGGCCAGGATCAAGGGCCAGAAGATCGCCGTGATGATCGCGGAGCGCCACCAGGGCATCAACAACGTCAACGCCTCCAACCAGGGCGAGCTCTTCGAGCTGCTCAACGCCAAGCTGCGCTCCGTGGGCCTCTCCACCATCACCCAGGGCGAGATCAACGCCCGCATCGCCCGCGCCGAAGCCGAAGCCATCCTGAACAACGATCCCGACGCCGCCATGGCCGCCTCGCGCAAGCTGGGGGCCTCGTTCTTCCTCAAGGGCATCATCTCGGCCCGCTCCGGGGCCAACAAGATGGTGCGCGCCAACGAGGTGGCCGTGTCCATCCAGCTCACGCTCTCCGACGGCTCGGGCCGCGTGCTCTCCCAGGTGCGGGCCTCGGGCCAGTCCTGGGCCGGTTCCGACGTGGTGGGCGCGGCCATGTCCGTGCTGGAGGACGAGGCCGACTCCCTGGTGGCCCAGCTCTACTCCGACTTCTGCTCCAGAGGGAAATAACCGTGCGCCCCCGCGCCGACCAACCCATCGAAAGGAACCTCGCCATGCCGCTTCCGCGCCGCCTAGCCCTCGCGCTCGCACTCTTCGTCCTGGCCGCAGCCTGCGCCCTGCCCGCCCGCGCGGCCGACCCCAAGACCATGGTCATCACCGCCGAGGGCCTGGCCGACCCCAACGCCGACACCTACAAGCGCGACAAGGGCCTCCTGGTGGACGACCTGCGCGCCGACGCCAAGCGCCAGGTCATCGAGAAGGCCGTGGGCTCCTACGTGGAAACCTCCACGCTCATGCAGAACTACACCCTCATCCACGACAAGGTGCTCTCGCGCTCCCAGGGCCTGATCAAGCGCGTGATCAAGGAGAGCCCCCCCTTCCAGGGCGACGACGGCTTCGCCCACATGCTCATGACCGCCGAGGTCTACGTGGGCGACGTGCAGAGCGCCTTGAACGAGATGGGCAGGCAGGAGCGCGTGAGCCTCATCAAGGACTTCGGCAACCCCCGCATCTCCGTGCGCATCGACATCCGCGACGCCGAGCGCGGCGTGGACACCAAGGTGGAACGCTCCGCCGTGGCCGAAAACATCCTCAAGGACCGCATCAAGAGCTTCGGCTACCGCGTCTGGAGCGAAGAACAGTCCGTGAAGCTCAAGACCGAACTCATGGAGAGCAGCCAGCTGGCCGGACAGACCGAGGCCACCATCTCGGCCTCCCAGGTGAAGGCCGCAGATTTCTCCATCGTGGGCGAGGCCAAGTTCAAGAAGGTGTCGGCCAAGCTTGCGGCCTCGGGGCTCACGGTCACCAAGTTCGTGCTCACGTCCTGGTCGGTGAAGTGCGTGGACAACAACACCGGCGAGGAAATCTACTACAACAACAAGGTGCCCCAGAAGCAGAGCTGGGCCGACGAGGACCAGGCCATCGAGGAGATCGGCCGCATGATCGGCGGCGAGTTCTCCAAGGACTTCTTCGAGCAGCACCTCCAGGCCCCGGCCAAGACCTACCAGCTCCAGGTGCTGGGCCTGCCCAGCTACGACGCCGGGCAGCTGCTCAAGAAGGAGTTCATCGGCCTGCGCCCCGTGCTCAACGTGGACTTCCGCGACTTCGACCGCTCCGGACTCTCGCTCTACGAGGTGGAGTTCGTGGGCACCCGCTCCAACTTCAACCAGCTGCTCAACGCCACCATCCTGGCCCCGCTCAACGCCAAGCTGGGCGAGCAGTCCTTCGCGCTGGAATCCTCCCACGGCAACGTGGTGCGCGTGAGCTTCCGCTCGCGCCTCAAGCCCGAGGAGTTCATGACCAAGATGCAGGGCATGCCGCCGGCCAGCCTGGCCCAGGCGTCGCCCGAGCGCGTGCGCGAGGTGGTGCGCAGCGAGGAGACCCTCAAGCGCGTGGCCGACGTGGCCCCGGACGTGGCCAGGAAGGTGGAGGAGCAGGGCCTGCTCAAATCCGACAAGGCCCTGGACGCGGTGAAAGGCTTCTAGGTTTCCAGGTTTCCAGGCATGGCGTTCGTACTCCGCCATCCGACGTGGCAGGTTCCCGGCTTCAGCCTTTGGAACGGACCGGCGCGACCCGGGCGGCAAGCGCCCGCACCCGGCCCCAACGTGTCATGCATCTGAGGGAGGACAACATGCTCGTGAGAAGGATCGGACTGCTGGCGCTTCTGGCGGCGCTCACCCTGACCCTGGGCTGCCAGTCGGCGTCCCAGAAGGCCAACCAGGAAGCGGACGCCGCCATGTACCAGCCGGTGTCGTACGCCAACGCGGACAAACCCGGACCCCAGGTGGTGGTGATTCCCGGGGCGGTGAAGTCGCAGAACGCCACCTTCGCCCAGAAGTACGGCCCCAACAACATCGCCGACTTCGCGGAAATCGAGCTGGCCAAGGCCAACTTCCCCGTGCTCGAACGCCAGGACCTGGGCCCCATGCTCCAGGAGATCGAGGTGGCCGCCAACCTGGGCGACGCCAAGACCCTGAAGAAGTTCAAGAAGGGCAAGATGCAGGCCACCAACTGGCTGGTGCGCTTCGACGTGCTGAAGGCCGAACCCGTGGCCCAGGTTGAACGCAAGTTCGACGGCACCTACCTGGGCATCATGGCCGGCAGCGTGGTGGGCTCCGCCACCGGCTCCTGGGCGGCCGGCACCGCCACCGGCGCGGGCGTGGCCTCCATCAAGGCCGAAGACGCCAGCGGCATCTGGATCGTCGGCATGCGCTTCAAGGTGCTCGACGCCAACACCGGCGAGCAGAAGGCCAGCGACTACTTCGAGGACAAGATGGAGATCACCTCCAAGGGCGGCGGCGCTCTCGGCTACACCGAGAAGAAGACCACCGGCGTCACCCTGGACACCATGGTGCAGCGGCTCGTGCAGCGGGCCGTGCAGAAAATGGACGAGATGAAATAGGAGGCTGCCAACATGCGTCGCGTAACCACAATCGTCTTCGTGTGTCTCTGTCTGGCCCTGGCCGCGGGTTGCGCCAAGAAAGCCCCGCCGCCCGAGCCCACCGCCCAGGAATACTTCGATTCCGGCATGCGCTACTTCACCCAGGAAAACTACACCATGGCCCTCTCCGAGTTCGAGATGGCCGTGTCCAAGAGCCCCAGCTTCGTGGAGGCCCACTACTACCTGGGCGTGAGCGCCTTCAAGCTCAACATGATCGACCGCGCCCGCCGCGCCTTCATCGACGCGCTCAACCTGAACCCAAACCACGTCAAATCCCGCGAGGCTTTGGGCATCCTCTACTACCTTACGAACGACTTCAACGAGTCCAAACGTCATCTTGAAGCCGCTCGCAACCTGAACTCCATCAACGTGGAAGTCTACCACTACCTTGGCAAGATCTACATGATGGAAAAGCGCTGCCCCGAGGCCATCGAGGTGTTCCAGAAGGGCGTGATGGTGGATTCCACCTTCCTGCCCATCAAGACCGAGCTGGAAAACGCCAAGCGCCTCTGCGGCAAGGGCTCCGGACCCAAGCAGCCGCCCGTGATCTACGAGAAGAAGTTCCGCGGCGGCGGCATGGCTATCGACCCGAGCGACTTCTAGCATGACCGCGCGCATCATCCTGGCGGCCGGGGCCCTGGCCCTGGCCGCCTTCCTCTTCCAGCCCGGAAGGGCCCAGGCGCAGGACAAGATTCCGTTCCCCGAGGGCAAAGGCAACCAGAAAGCCCTCATGGACGACTGGGTGCGCAAGAAACGCGCCCTGCGCGACCAGGTGGCGCAGGACCTTCGCCGCAAGGGCCTTCTGCCAAAGGACGGCGTTGTCTCTTTCGAGGCAGTCGTGAAACCGGACCCCAAAAACCCCGGCAAGGTTCTGGTGCACATCGAGTCTTTGACCATCAACGAGTCCAAGTCTCCGGTGAACACCAACACGGACGCCGTCTTCGCGCCCCGCAAGGGGGGCATCGCCGAGGCGGCCTCCATCCCCGTCGGAGGCGGCACGGTGCGCGAGACCATCACCATCGTCGGGGGCAAACCCCAGGAACCGGCCAAGCCCTGACAAGGCCAAGGAGCCTGCCATGCACATCCGCCGCATCGCCGTCCAGACCCTCGCGCTGCTCGTCTTCCTGGCCTTCGCCGCCCAGGCCCTCGCCCAGGGCAACCGGCAGCTCATGAGCCAGAAGATGGCCGAACAGGACATGAAACGCCAACTCGTCGAAGCCGTGGTCGGCTTCAAGGTGAAGAGCGAAAGCGAGTTCGGCCTCACCGAGGACGCCCAGTACAAGGTCGACACCAAGGCCGCCGCCGTCATCAAGGGCATCAAGGTAGACAAGATGGTCTACGACAAGGACAAGGACATCGCCCTTTGCTACGGCCACATCGAACTGGGACGCATCAAGAACATCACCGGGCTCACCTTCCAGTTCAAGAACGTCAAGGTGCAAAGTTTCGGCTTCGGCTCCATGACCGAGGCCTCCCGCGTGCCCCTGCGCGCCCTGCGCGCCGCGCTCATCAACGCCTACGACGAGATGGCCGCCAAGCTCATCGGCGAGAAGATCCTCAGCCAGTCCTCGGCCGAAAACTTCATCCTCACCAAGGACTCCAACCGCTCCAAGGTCTGCGCCGCGCTCTTCGGGGCCTACATCCCCAACCCCGAAATGAACGCCGCCAACCGCGGCTGGGGCTGGGACGAGAACGGCCTCGCCTTCGTGCGCCTGAACCTGGACGCGCGCGTGGCCAAGGACATCATGGGCAACATCATCGTCTACACCGGCGGGGAGAACATCCTCGAGGTCACCGGCTACGGCGCCCAAAAGGACGACATCTCCCCCCAGGGCCCCGAAGGCGGCCCCTCCATGATCCGCCCCGGCGGCCCCAAGACCTCCTACCAGAACCTTGACGTGCCCATCGGCGGAGGGCAAGCCAAGCCCCAGCAGGAACTCAAGGGCATGCCCGCCGAGTAACACCGTTCCAGGGCTCTGGCGTGGAAGTTGCTTACCTGCCTGGAGACGAGGAGAGGAGGCTTGAAATGACGAAATATCGCAACATACTCGCGGCGGCCCTCGTGCTGGCCGTCGCGGGCGGCGCGGCCCAGGCCCGCGCCTGGTCCTTCGACGAGGTGTACGCGCCGCGGGCCGTGCCCGGTCTGGAGCTGGCGTCCCTGGAGGTGCCGGTGGCCGCCAAGGCCAGGCCGGCCGAAGCGCCGACGCAGGCCCCCCAGGCCCCCGCGCTGGAGTCGGCCCCCGAGCAGCCGGCGGCCCCGCCCACGCTGTGGCAGCGCTTCCGGGATTACCTGGGATTCTAAACCCACAAGGAGCATAACCATGCGACGCATCACCGCCAGCGCCCTGGCCCTGCTCGTGGCCCTGCTCGTGGCCGCCTCGGCCATGGCCCAGGGCAACAAGCAGCTCATGAGCCAGAAGATGGCCGAGCAGGACCTCAAACGAAACATCGTCGAGGCCGTCATCGGCTACAAGGTCAAGAGCCAGGGCGAATTCGGCCTCACCGAGGACGCCCAGTACCAGGTGGACACCAAGGCCGCCGCGGTCATCAAGGGCATCAAGGTCGACAAGATGATCTACGACCGCCAGAAGGACGTGGCCCTCTGCTTCGGCCACATCGAACTGGGCGACATCATCAACGTCCTGGGCGAGCGCATCAGCTTCAAGAACGTGCGCGTCGAGGGCTTCGGCTTCGGCACCATGACCGAGGCCTCCAGGCCGCCCCTGCGCGCCCTGCGCGCCGCGCTCATCAACGCCTACGACGAAATGGCCGCCAAACTCGTGGGCGAGAAGATCCTCAGCCAGTCGCGCGCGGAAAACTTCATTCTCACCAAGGACTCCAACCGCTCCAAGGTCTGCGCCGCCGTGTTCGGGGCCTACATCCCCAACCCCGGCATCAACGCCCCCAACCGCGGCTGGGGCTGGGACGAAACCGGCAACGCCTTCGTCTTCCTGGAAATGGACGCCCGCAAGGTCAAGGACCTGCTCGGCAACAAACTCGTCTACAAGGGCGAGAACATCATCCAGGTGCGCGGCATCGGCGCCCAGGTGGACGAGGTCTCCGGCGTGGGCCCCGACGGCAAGAGCGCCAACCTCACCCGCGACCCCGGCTCCAAGACCCAGTACATGGACCTCAACATGCCCGGCTCCACGCCCCCTCCCCCCCAGGAGGAACTCAAGGGCAAGCCCGCACAGTAGACACCTTCAGCGGGGAGGCGAAAGCCTCCCCGCTTCGTTCACGCCGTGACCACCACCCGCACCGTCTCCCACGCCGAAGCCGGGCAGAAACTCGTCCAATACCTGGGGCGCATCCTTCCCGACACACCCGGCTCCGTCTTCATGCGCTGGATTCGCACCGGGCAGGTCCGCGTGGACGGCAAACGCGCAAAACCCTTCGACCGCATCGCGGCAGGCCAGAGCGTCCGCATCCCCCCCTTCGCCGCAGCCGAATCGACGCCCCCCGCCGCAACCACCAGCGAACTCCCCCAGCTTTCCGGGCTCCAGCTCGCCGGGTTCGACGACCACTACCTGGCCCTCGCCAAACCCGCCGGACTCCCCGTGCATCCGGGCTCCGGCTGGACCGACTCCATCCAGACGCGCCTCGCCCGGGCCTTCGCCGGACAGCCCTTCGTCCCCACCATCGTCCACCGCCTGGACCGCGACACCTCCGGCGTGCTCCTCGTCGCGCGCACCCACAACGCCCTCACCAGCGCCCACCAGGCCCTCAAGGACCATCAGGCCGCCAAGGAGTATCTCTGCTGGACCACCGGCCGCTGGACCCTCTCCCCGCCCGGAGAATCCGCCGAACTGGCCGACCGCCTCGAAAAAACCGGAGCCCCCGGACTCCAGCGCGTCCAGGCAGGCGACTCCGGCAAGGAGGCCCGACTCCTGGCCACGCCCCTGGCCATCCTCGATGACCGCTCCCTCCTGCTCGTACGGCTCCTCACCGGCCGCACCCACCAGATCCGCGTCCAGCTCGCATCGCGCGGCCACCCCATCGCTGGCGACCCCAAATACGGCGGCGCAACGCCCCCCCTGCGCCTCCACGCCTGGCGCATCACCCTGCACGGCAAGACCTGGCGCTGCACCCCGCCCTGGGACGGGCAGTGGGACGTTGCGCCCTGGCTGGAAGGCGCAGGGCTGGACGGCGACGCGACGGCGTGACGCCGCCCTCCCAGGACTTTCCCGGCAAGGGGGAGCCCAGCCCCTGGAGAGGGCGCTGCCCTCTCCAGACCTCTCCCGCCAGGGCTCCGCCCTGGACCGGCTGGGGGGATGATCCCCCCAGACCCCGCAATTGCTTCGCGGGCTTCACCAGGTCTGCCGGTGTGTTCGGGGTCTGTCCGTCCCCGCGCAGAGGCCCGGCAAAGGCAACACAGTCCTCTCCGGTGATGCCCGCGAAGCAAAATGGGATTCCAAAGGGCGTAGCCCTTTGGCCGCCGGAGGCTTCTTTCCGTCTGGCCAGCCGCTCATCACTGCCAGATCGCGCGCCGTCGCGAAGCGGAGAGGGATTCCAAAGGGCGCAGCCCTTTGGCCGGAGGCTTCTTCTCACTCTGTCCGGCCGTATTTTGCGGCGAGTCTCGGGCAAGCGCGAGGTGCTTTTAGGGGCGGGAGTTCCTCTGGGATATGTCCGTCAGGGCTTGCCCGGCGCTTTCAGGTGCGCGTAGCGGGCCATCTGCCCCAGGACGATGGCGCCGGCCTGGGCGACGTTGAGGGATTCGAACCCCCCGGGCATGGGGATGTAGAGGCTGCGGACGCAGCGTTTGGCCACGTTCGGGCGCACGCCGTCCTCCTCGCCGCCCAGGACGAGGACGCAGGGGGTGTCGAAGCGGGCGGTGAAGAGGTTTTCGCCTTGCGGTCCGGCTTCGGCCTTGAGGACTTCGAGCCCGGCGTCGGCGCACTGGTCGAGGGTGCGGGCCAGGTTGACGCACATGTGGACGGGGAGTCGCTCGAGGGCTCCGGCGGAGGCGCGTGAGGCCTGCCCGCCGAGGCGCGCGGCGTGGTGCTTGGTGGTGACGAGGCCCGCGCCGCCCAGTGCGAGGAGGGTGCGGGCGAGAGTTCCCACGTTGCCCGGGTCCTGCACCTGGTCGAGGGCGAGGATCACGGGGAGCGGCGCGCGTTGGATGCTTTCGAGCAGGTGTTCGAGGTCCTGGAATTCCTTGGCGGCGGTGAAGGCGGCCACGCCCTGGCGGCAGCCGGGCGCGCTGCGTTCGAGCGCGTCGGGCGGCAGGAAGCGGTAGCGCACGCCGGCGGCTTTGCAGGCGTCGACGAGTTCCTTGATGTCCTGACCTTTGAGTCCCTGGCGCAGGAGGACGTGTTCCACGGTTCCGGGCCTGCTGGTCAGGAGTTCCAGGACGGGCTTGCGTCCCATCACCACGTTGTCCATGGGTTCCACCATCTGTTTGGTCTGCGTGCGGTTGTCCGCTGATGCATCGGCTTCGCAGGAGCGCATCAGTTTCAAGGCCTTGATTACACATTTTTCACGCAAAAAGCCCGTTGATTCTTTCGTCTTCTTCGGGTAGGCGGGCATTGAGACGAATCGACACGTTTCGAAGCCGGATTACGGCCTCACTCCTCTTTTGCCCATTCGGCTTCGCCCCGCCCTGGAGGCGAAATGCATAAATCTCTGAGCTGCCTGCTGATTTTCAGCATGTTGATGCTTTCGGCCTGCGCCAAGAAGTACCAGGCCGAAAACGACGACATGCGCCCCAACCTCGATCCCGAACTGGCCCACCCCGACTTTCTGAAGATCAAGCGCCCCCGGCCGCTGACCAAGCAGGAGAAGGAGGCTCTGGCCTCCAAGACGGACATCCCCTTCAACCTGGATGTGCGCGAGACGGAAGAGGTGCAGCAGTATCTCACCTACTTCACGCAGGAGCGCCGCGACACCATGGAGAAGTGGCTGGAGCGCGCCGCCCCGCACCTGCCCTACATCCGCGCCGTGCTGGCAACGTACAAGCTGCCGCCGGACATCATCGCGCTGCCGTTCATCGAATCGGGCTACAACACCATGGCCTATTCCCCGGCGGGCGCGGGCGGCATGTGGCAGTTCATGCCCGCCACGGGCCGCCGCTTCGGCCTCGCAGTGGACTGGTGGGAGGACGAGCGCCGCAACCCCTACCTCTCCACCGTGGCCGCCGCCAAATACCTCGGCGAGCTCTACAACCTCTTCAACGACTGGAACGTCGCCCTGGCCGCCTACAACTGCGGCGAGGGCAAGATGAGCCGCGTGATCAACCAGTCCGGCCACACCGACTTCTTCGACATCGCCAAGAACCCCAACCTGCTCAAGCAGGAGACGCGCAACTACGTGCCCAAGTTCCTGGCCGTCCTCAAAATTTTCAAAAATCTCGACAACCTGGGCTTCAAGACCGTCAACTGGGGCGCGGGGCAGGTGCTTGAGGAGGTCTCCGTGCCCGGCGGCACCGACCTTGCCGCCCTGGCCGAAGCCTGCTCCATGAACTGGGAGGAGTTCCACCGGTTCAACTCCGGCTTCCGCCGCCAGGTGAGCCCTCCGGACCGCCAGAGCCCCGTCTACGTGCCCGTGGCCAAGAAGGAGCTGGCCCTGGCCTACCTGGCCAACCCGTCCTGCCACGCCTCGCGAGGCATCAAGTCCTACACCGCCGCCGGGCAGGACTCCTGGTGGAACCTCTCGCGCCGCACCGGCGTGCCCATCGCCGCCCTGCGCCAGATGAACCCCACCGTGGGCGAGAACGTGGCCCCGGGCCAGACCGTCTACATCCCCCTGGACAGTTCCGCCCAGGACACCGCCCTGGCCAACCTCGACGACATCCCGGCCCGGCCCGACGCCCAGCGCCTGCAGACCCACCGCGTGAAGAAGGGCGAGAACCTGGCGGCCATCGCCAAGCGCTACGGCGTCTCCCAGGCCGACCTGGCGCGCGTCAACGGCATGAAGTCCGGCAAGGGCGTGGCCTCGGGGCAGACCATCACCATCCCCGTCAAGGCCGGTGCGGCCTGCCCGCCCATGCCCGTTCCCCAGGCCCAGGCCCAGGCCCCGCAGGCCGCCAAGACCGTGGCCATGAAGAAGGGCCTCACCCTGGCCGAGGTGGCCAAGGCCAACAAGGTGGACGTGCAGGCCATCCTGGCGCTCAACGGACTCAAGTCCGCCGGAGACGCGAAGCCGGGGATGACGCTCAAGATTCCCGCCGAGGCCGTGCAGCCCCAGATGGCCGCCCAGGCCCAGGCCCAGGCGGGCAAGCTGGCGGCCCTGGCCAAGGGCCAGCCGCTGCCGGTGCAACCGCCCGCGAAACCCGAACCTCAGCAGCTGGCCAAGGCGCAACCCGCGCCGCAACCCCAGCCTGCGGCCCTGCAACAGGCCAAGGCGCAACCTGCGGTCCAGCCCGCCGCCAAGCCGGACCCGAAGGCCCCGCAACAGGCCCAGGGCAAGGATTCCCGCAAGCCCTCCGGCCCCATCCAGTACAAGGTGGAGAACGGCGAGACCGTCTGGAGCATCGCCCGCAAGTTCAAGGTGGACCCCATCGCGCTGCTCTCCTGGAACAAGCTCGACCGCACCGCGCACCTCAAGCCCGGCGACCGCCTGACCATCAACGTGGACTAGGCCTGACCCGCCCGGCACGACCGCATGAAAAAGCCCCCGCCTCGGCGGGGGCTTCTGCGTGTCGGCGCCTTTCGAAGGGGTTCGCAAGGGCCGCTCGCGGGCGGCAAGGCCGCCCTGCACAAACTGCGCTTCGCGCAGACGTGGCGACGTCGCGAGCGGGAACCGGGCGCGTCACCGACGGGCGTGTGCGCTCGCCTAAGACACGCCGTCCCGGCGGAAACTAGTCCACCACCACCATCACGCTGGAGGCCTTCATCATGGCCTTCACGGGCGACCCCACCTTCAGCTCCAGGGCCTCCGCCGAATGCTTGGTGATGATGGAGACCACTTCCACCCCCGGGGCAACTTCGATGACCACTTCGGAATTGACCGCGCCGGGGGTGATGGCCTTGACGACGCCGGGGATCAGGTTGCGTGCGCTGACTTTCATGATGTTCTCCTTGGATTTGCCCGGACGCCCTTGCGTCCGGTGGTTGCAGACAAGGATAACCGTGCAGAAAAGTCATGCAAGATATTTTATTCGTGATTTTAGTTCCGCCCCCTGCGCCTTGGGCAGCACGCGCCGGTGCTCGTAAGGGCTCCGGCACCGAGGCCCGGCGCGTCGCGCCATCGCGGCTCGGGCGCGCAGGGCGAAGGGGCGCAACGGGAGCGGGAGGACCACGCCCGCGCCACACACGGAAAAGCCCCCGCTCGCGCGGGGGCTTCCTCCAGGGGCCAGGTTCCGGGCATCCAGCCGGGGCCATGCGGCCCGGCGGTTCCCGTCCGGCAGGCTATTCGCCCAGCCCCTCCAGGGCCTCCTCCACGCTCCCGCCGTCGTGGACGATCTTGGCCAGCGACTGGAGGAGACGTCCAGGATGCTTGTGCTGGAAGATGTTGCGGCCCACCGAGAGGCCCATGCCGCCCGCCTGCACCGAGTCGAAGACCATGCGCAGGAAGTCGCGGGTGGTGGGGGTCTTGGGTCCTCCCGCGATCACCACGGGCACCCTGGCCCCGGCCACCACGCCAGCGAAGCTCTCGGGGTCGCCGGTGTAGGGCACCTTCACGATGTCCGCGCCCAGCTCCATGCCCACGCGGGCGCAGTGGGCCACCACGGCGGGGTCGAACTCGTTGGAGATCTTGGGGCCGCGCCCGTAGACCATGGCCAGCACCGGGATGCCCCAGCGCACGGCGTCCTTGGAGATGCGGCCCATGTCGGCCAGCATGTCGCGCTCGGAGGCGTCGCCCAGGTTCAGGTGCACGCTCACGGCGTCCGCGCCCAGGGAGACGGCTTCTTCCACGTCGCAGACCAGGGTCTTGGCCCCGGGGAAGGGCGAAAGGCTCGTGGAGGCCGAGAGGTGCACGATCAGCCCGATGTCGCGGCCCCTGGCGCGGTGGCCGCAGGGCACCACGCCCTTGTGCATGAGCACGGCGTTGGCCCCGCCTTCCACCATGTTGGTCACGGTGTCGCGCATGTCGATGATGCCCTCGATGGGGCCGACGGTCACGCCGTGGTCCAGGGGCACGATGATGGTGCGCCCGGTGTCGCGGTTGATGATGCGTTCCAGCCGGATGGTTTTCCCGATGTGCATGAGCGCCTCCTGATGGCGTCTGGGGTTGCGCGTCCGGGCCAAGAAAAACGGGGCCGCGAACGCTCGGTTCGCGGCCCCGCGAAGGGGCATCTCCGTTGCCGGTTGCTAGAAGCGCCCGCCCCGCCGCGCGCCGCGAACGCGGACACCGTAGCAATAATAGGCCCTGCTGACGGAGGAGGAGGCGGCGAAATGGGACTTGCGCATGTGCGAAGCTTTAGTCATCCTTGGCGGCGGCTGTCAAGACGGAGGAGTTTCATGCGCCGTACCGCTTTGTTCGTCCTTGTCGCGCTGCTCGGGGCCTGCTCCGGGCCGCCCCGCATCGTCAACCCCAACAAGTCGCCCGCCGAGGCGCGGGGCGACTACGACGAATGCCGCGCCCGCTCGGCCGTTTCCACGGCCCTGGCCCCGGCCAGGGAGGCCGAAACCCTGGCCCAGAAGATCCTGGACGGCTGCATGCGCGCCAAGGGGTACACCGTGGAGGAGCCGTGACCGTAACCCTCGCGCCCATGCCCTCCCTGCCCGGGGCCGCCGCCCTGCCCGCGCGCCTGGAGCTGCCGCCCGGCGCGCGCGTAGCCGACGCCCTGGCCCTCCTGGGCCTGGACCACGGGGCCGTGGTGGCCCTCGTCGACGCCGGACCCGCCGGACCCGACACCCCCCTGGCCGAGGGATGCGTCCTGGAGTTGCTGCCAATGGTCGAGGGAGGGTGATGGTTCTTTCCATCATGGGCGTTTTGGCATAAATGATCCCGATGGACCAGTTCGCCAAAGACTCCCGGGACGTTCTCGCCGACGCCTTCGGGCGCGTGGTCAACTACCTGCGCGTGAGCGTCACCGACCGGTGCAACCTCCGCTGCGTCTACTGCCGCCCCGTGAAGGACTTCACGGCCCTGGACCACGCGGACATGCTCTCCTACGAGGAGTACCTGCGCGTGATCCGCCTGGCCGCGCCGCTGGGGCTCACCAAGATCCGCCTCACCGGCGGCGAGCCGCTGGCCCGGCGCGGCTTCGAGCGCTTCCTCTCCGAGGTGATGGCCGCCGCTCCCGGCATGGACGTGCGCCTCACCACCAACGGCACCCTCCTGGCCGGCCGCGCCCGCTCCCTGGCCGCCCTGGGCCTGGCCGCCGTGAACATCTCCCTGGATTCGCTCGACCCCGAAAACTTCCGGCGCATCACCGGCGTGGACGCCTTCCGCCTGGTGCGCGCGAGCATCGACGAGTGCCTGGAGGCGGGCATCCGCGTGAAGGTGAACGCCGTGGCCCTCAAGGGCGTCAACGACCACGAGCTCCCGGCCTTCCTCGCCCTCGCCTCGCAATACCCCCTGGACGTGCGCTTCATCGAGTTCATGCCCATCGGCGGCGACACCCTCTGGGATTCCTCCCGCTACTGGGCCGCCTCGGACGTCCTGGAGCAGGCCCGCAGCCTGGCGGACATCGCGCCCGTGCTCCACGGCGACGAGGGGCGCGGCCCGGCCCGCATGTGGACCATCCAGGGCGGCAAGGGCCGCCTGGGGGTGATCTCCGGGCTCTCGGGGCACTACTGCCGCAGCTGCAACCGCCTGCGCCTCACCTGCGACGGCAGGCTCCGCCCCTGCCTCTACTCCGACAAGGAATACCGCCTGCGCCCGCTCCTGCGCTGCCTCAAGACGAGCGACGAGCGCATCCTCGACGTGCTGCGCCGCGCCCTGGCCCGCAAGCCCATGGGCTACAAGCTCCTGGCCGAGCGCGGCCCCGGCGGCGTGTGCCACAAGCCCATGACCGCCATCGGCGGCTGACCCCTTCGCCTCAAGGACCTCCATGGAAAAAGGCTTCCTCGATCTCATCTCCCCCGACGCCTTCCGGGGCATCCTGGCCGGATTCGCCACCCTTCCCGGCGAGGACGTGCCCCTGGAGGAAGCCGCCGGACGCTTCCTGGCCCGCCCCGTGACCGCCGGGGAGGACCTCCCCGCCCTGGCCCGCTCCGGCATGGACGGCTACGCCGTGCGCCCCGAGGACACCTTCGGCGCCACAGAGACCAACCCCGCCTACCTGGACCTGGCCGGAACCCTGGACATCGCCGCCGTCTCCCGCGAGCCCCTGGAGAACGGGCGCTGCGTGCGCCTGGTCACCGGGTCCAGCCTGCCCCCCGGGGCCGGGGCCGTGGTGATGGTGGAGCACACCCAGGACCTGGGCGCGGGGACCATCGAGATCAGGCGTCCCGCGGCCCCGGGCGAGAACGTCATGCTGGCCGGAGAGGACGCCCGCGCGGGCGAGACCGCCCTGCCCGCCGGGACCCTCCTGCGCCCGGCCGAGATCGCCTTCCTGGCCGCCCTGGGCGTGGAGAGCGTGCACGCGGGACGCCGCCCCCGGGCCGCCGTGCTCTCCACCGGCGACGAGATCGTGCCCCACGCGGCCCGCCCCCTGCCCGGGCAGATCCGCGACGCCAACCGCCCCGCCCTGTTCGCCCTCTGCGCCCAGTCCGGCGCGTCCACACTGGACCTGGGCATCGCCCGCGACGACCTGGGGGCCATCTCCGAGGGCATGGCCCGGGGCCTGGAGGAGGCCGACGCGGTGTTCCTCTCGGGCGGCAGCTCCGTGGGCGTGCGCGACCTCACCGTCGAGGCCCTGGCCCGCATCCCCGGGGCCGAGGTGCTGGCCCACGGCCTGGCCCTCTCCCCCGGCAAGCCCACCATCCTGGCCAGCGCCCGGGGCAAGGCCGTCTGGGGCCTGCCCGGCCAGATCACCTCGGCCCAGGTGGTGATGTTCCTTTTCGGCTGCCCGTTCCTGGAGCGTCTGGCCGGGGATGTCCACGCCTTCACGCGCGCGCGCCCGGCCGTGCAGGCCCGGCTCGCCCGCAACCTGGCTTCGCGCCAGGGCCGGGAGGACTGGGTGCGCGTGCGCCTGGCCCCCACCGGCGGCCCGTTCCCCGACGCCTTCCCCGTGCTGGGCAAGTCGGGCCTCGTGAAAACCCTGGTCCAGGCCCAGGGGCTCCTTCGCATCCCGGCCGGCCTCGAAGGCCTGGAGGCCGGCTCCTCCGTGGAGGTCATGCTGTTATGAGCCACAAGCGCAACATCTACCTGCGCACCGTGCCCATCCCCGAGGCCCTGGAGCGGTTGAAGTCCCTCCTGGACCGCGCCGCCCTGGTGGGCGTGGAGAAGGTCCCCACGGAACAGGCCCTGGGCCGCGTCACCGCGAGCCCCGTGATGGCCCGGCTCTCTTCGCCCACGTTCCACTGCGCGGCCATGGACGGCATCGCCGTGCGGGGCGAATCCACCTTCGCCGCCCGCGAGGGCAGCCCCGTGACCCTCGCCCCCGGCGAGGGCTTCGCCCTGGTGAACACCGGCCAGCCCCTGCCCCCGGGCTTCAACGCCGTGGCCATGATCGAACACGTGGTCTTCGACGATGCGGGCAACGCCTCCCTGGAAACCCCCGTGGCCCCCTGGACCCACGTGCGCCGCATCGGAGAGGACATCGTGGCCACGGAGCTCATTCTGCCCCGGCGGCGCAAACTCACCGCCTACGACCTGGGCGCGCTGCTCTCCTGCGGCGTCTGGGAGGTGGAGGTCTACGAACAGGTGCGCATGGCCGTGATCCCCACCGGAGACGAGGTGCTCGACTACACCTCCCGCCCCGAGCCCGGCCCCGGGCAGGTGGTGGAATCCAACTCCGTGATGCTCTGCGCCCTGGCCCAGGGCTGGGGACTGGACGCCCGGCGCAGGCCACCCGTGCGCGACGAGCCCGGAGCCCTGGCCCGCGCCGTGGAGGAGGCCCTCAACTCCCCGGCCCACGTGGTGGCCATCCTGGCCGGGTCCTCGGCGGGCAGCAAGGATTTCACCCGCGCCGTCATGGAGCGCTTCGGAGAGGTGGCCGTGCACGGCATCCAGGCCATGCCGGGCAAGCCCTCGCTCCTGGGCGTGGCCCAGGGCAAGCTCCTGGTGGGCGCGCCGGGCTATCCGGTCTCGGCCGTGGTCTGCTTCGAGGAGCTGCTGGCCCCGCTGGCCGCGTGGCTCTCGCGCTGCGAGCCCGCGCGCAGGCCCTGCGTGCCCGTACGCCTGGCCAAGGACGTTCCCTCGCGCCCGGGGCTCACGGAGTTCCTGCGCCTGGCCGCCGGTCGCGTGGGCGAGGGCTACTCGGCCATTCCGCTCTCGCGCGGGGCCGGGCTCATCACCACGCTCACCAAGGCCCAGGCCGTGGCCCGCATCGCCCAGGACCGCGAGGGCGTGGCCCGGGGCGAGGTGGTGCAGGCCGAGCTGCTGGTCTCACAGGACGAGCTGGAGCGCACCCTGGTGGTGGTGGGCAGCCACGACAACACCCTGGACCTGCTGGCGGACGAGCTCATGCGCCTGGACGGCCCCCTGCGCCTGGCCTCCTCCCACGTGGGCAGCCTGGGCGGGCTCACGGCCCTGGCCCAGGGCGCGGCCCTGCTGGCGGGCGCGCACCTCCTGGACACCGAGACCGGCGACTTCAACTTCCCCTTCATCGCCCGCCACCTGCCGGGCGTGGAGGTGGCCGTGATCAACCTGGCCATCCGCCACCAGGGGCTCATGGTGGCCCCGGGCAACCCCAAGGATATCCAGGGCGTGGGCAGCCTGTCCCGGCCCGACGTGCGCTTCGTCAACCGCCAGCGCGGCGCGGGCACGCGCATCCTCCTGGACTACAACCTGAAGCTCGCGGGCATCGCGCCCTCCCAGGTGCAAGGCTACGCCCAGGAGGAGACCACCCACATGGGCGTGGCCGCCAACGTCAAGAACGGCGCGGCCGACTGCGGCCTGGGCGTCTTCTCCGCAGCCAACGCCCTGGGCCTGGACTTCGTGCCCCTGGCCCGGGAGCGCTACGACCTCGTGCTGCCCCTGGCCAGCCTGGAGGAACCGCGCGTCCAGACGCTCCTCGCGGTGCTGGGCGACAAGGCCTTCCAGGACAAGATCGCGGCCCTGGGCGGCTACGAGACCACCTGGACCGGACGCAGGATGGAGCCCGGCATGGGCCTGCCCCCGGACAACGTGGACATGGCCGACTAGCGGCTGCCGGGAATCCCCCGTCGCGCGGAGAGGCGGCCCTCTGGTGGCCGCCGGGCGCGGCTAGCCGAACAGCCTCGTCCAGAGCGCCGAGAGGGGCATGGCCAGGAACATGGCCGGGATGAGCCCGGCCACGGCGAACTGCCTGATCTCGCAGATGCGCCGGGACGTGTCGCACGCCACCAATATGATCCGTGAATCCGGCTTGATGCGACGTGCCCAGGCGGCTCGCGCCCCTGGCGCTGTGGATTTTTCATCCGGCTTGGAGTAAGCCGTTTTCAAGCGGCCGTCCGGCCGCTTTTCCCATGCCCGACGTTCCATCACGCCTTGAAGGAGAGCGCATGCCCGCCCACGTCCCCGCCGACCTGCCCGTACCCGACCTCAACCAGAACGCCAAGGTGGTCCTGACCAAGCGCTATCTGCGCAAGGGCCCGGACGGCAAACCCGTGGAGGACGAGCAGGCCCTGTTCTGGCGCGTGGCCCACGCCGTGGCCGCCGAGGAGGCCCGCCACCCGGGCTCTGCCTGGAAGCCGGAAGAACTGGCCCGCACCTTCTACGACCTGATGATCTCCTTCAAGTTCCTGCCCAACTCGCCCACGCTCATGAACGCGGGCACCGAGCTGGGCCAGCTGGCCGCCTGCTTCGTGATCCCCGTGGGCGACTCCATGGACGAGATCTTCGACGCCGTGAAGCACGCGGCGCTCATCCACAAGTCGGGCGGCGGCACGGGCTTCTCCTTCTCGCGGCTTCGCCCCGTGAACTCCCGCGTGGGCTCCACCGGGGGCGTGGCCTCGGGGCCGGTCTCGTTCATGCGCATCTTCAACACCGCCACCGAGCAGGTGAAGCAGGGCGGCACGCGCCGGGGCGCCAACATGGGCATCCTGCGCGTGGACCATCCCGACATCCTTGAATTCATCCGCTGCAAGGAGCGCGAGGGCGAGCTCAACAACTTCAACATCTCCGTGGCCCTCACCGAGCCCTTCATGCTGGCCGTGGAGCAGGGCGAGGACTACGACCTCGTCGCCCCCCACTCCAAGGAGTCCAAGGGCCGCCTCAACGCCCGCGAGGTGTTCCAGCTCCTGGTGCAGAAGGCCTGGGAATCGGGCGACCCGGGCATCATCTTCCTGGACCGCATCAACCGCGACAACCCCACCCCGGCGCTGGGAGATATAGAATCGACAAATCCTTGCGTCACCGCAGACACCTGGGTGCTCACGGCCGACGGACCGCGCCAGGTCCGCAGCCTGTCGGGCGGCGGAGTCGTGCCCCTGGTTGTGGACGGCCGGGTGGTCCCCAGCACCTCCGAGGGTTTCTTCAGCACCGGGGTGAAGCCCGTTTTCGAACTGCGCACCCGCCAGGGCCACCGCCTGCGCCTCACGGCCGACCACAAGCTCCTGCGCGTGAGCGCCCCCGGGATGCGCCAGTGGGTGGAGGCCTCCCGCCTCGCGCCCGGCGATCGCCTCGCCCTGGACGACCACCGCGCCCTGGCCGGATGGCCCGGCCTCTACGGCGAGGCCGAGGGCTACCTCCTGGGCCTGCTGGTGGGCGACGGCACCCTCAAGCAGGACAAGGCCGTGCTCTCCTGCTGGCCCAAGGCCAAGGCGGGCAACGGTGACGGCATTCCCACGAACGGCGTCATGGCCCACGCCCTGACCCTGGCCAAAACGCTCCCCCACCGAAGCGACTTCACCGGCTGGGTGGAGGTGCCCGGCCGCGGCGAATACCGCATGGCCCCCGCCTCGCTCAAGCGCATCTGCCACGAACTGGGCCTGGCCCCCGGCCACAAGCGCGTCACTCCCGCCGTGGAGGCCGGCTCCAGCGAGTTCACCCGGGGCTTCCTGGGCGGCTTGTTCGACGCCGACGGCTCGGTGCAGGGCTCCCAGGCCAAGGGTGTGAGCGTGCGCCTCTCCCAGAGCAGCCTGGAGACCTTGGAGGCCGTGCAGCGCATGCTCCTGCGCCTGGGCATCGCCTCCACCATCTACGCCAACCGCCGGGAAGAGGGCGTGCGCATGCTGCCCGACGGCAAGGGCGGCAGCGCGGGCTACGCCGTGAAGGCCCAGCACGAGCTGGTGGTCAGCGGCGAAAACCTGCGCCGCTTCCGGGACGTGGTCGGCTTCAAGGACCACGACAAGGCCGCCGCCCTGGACGACCGCCTTGCCGCCTACAAGCGCTCGCTCAACCGCGAGTGCTTCCTGGCCGAGTTCGAATCGCTCACGCCCGCAGGAGAGGAAGAGGTCTTCGACGTGCAGGTGCCCGGGCTCAATCGCTTCGACGCCATGGGCCTCACGGCTCACAACTGCGGAGAGCAACCCCTGCTCCCCTACGAGGCCTGCAACCTGGGCTCGCTCAACCTGGCGCTGCTCAAGTCCGGCGACGGGGTGGACTGGGAGGAGCTTAGGCGCGTCACCCACCTGGCCGTGCGCTTCCTGGACAACGTCATCGACGCCTCGGTCTACCCCCTGGACCGCATCACCGAGATGGTGCGCTCCAACCGCAAGATCGGCCTGGGCGTCATGGGCTTCGCGGACCTGCTCTTCCAGCTGGGCATCCCCTACGACTCCCGCGAGGGCCTCAAGCTGGCCGAAAAGATCATGGACTTCATCCAGACCGAATCCAAGGCGGCCTCCAAACAGCTGGCCCAGGAGCGCGGCCCCTTCCCCAACTTCGAGGACTCGGTCTACGCCAGCCGCAAGCAGGGGCCCTTCCGCAACGCCACCACCTCCTCCATGAGCC